>NZ_JAVRBR020000068.1:0-14646 GCF_034531165.2 Dendronalium sp. ChiSLP03b
TCTGAAACAATTTTCTCCCAAGAGTGCATCTGTCGTTGATGGTTTAATTAAAATTGCACTGAAACTAGTTGATCCAAAGCATCTCAAAAATTGGTTTACTAATTGCTGCTACTGTACCTCATGAACCTCAAATCTGCTGTAAAACTACTAAGGTCAAGAAAGCAAAAGCTAAGGAACCATCGGAGAAACCATCACCTCCTAGCTACCCAAACAGGTCAGCTTTTGTGCCAAAAATTTACAGTGATGATGAATTATAAACGACTAACTATTTCAGACAAAACGTAATTGCCATCAATAATTAACAGGGATTCGGCAATAGCGAATCCAAAAACAATTTTTCAGACCGCAGGTTATCCAAGGGAGTTTTCCATACGCGATGCAGCAGAATAGCAGAGGAGAAACCTTTCTTTTCGTTCTCGACTCTGCATCCCTAAACTCTTGCCTTTACTTATAAATTTTTTATCCGAACTGTATTGCATCCACTGATATAAGTTCAGAAATGGGTAGCAAGACGACGGCATTGCTGGTTAAGTTATTGCATCTAGCTCTACTGTCTAGTGTCAAGCTAATAACTTGAAATTGGTCTGACTTTGCCTCAACTGTCACAACACACCCAATTAGTTTCTGGGCAATAGATTCGGGGCTAGGTTGATTTGGATCTTCCACCTGATTTTTAGTATTAAAAGGCATAGCTGATCCAGACAATTCTCCTGAATCAGTCAGCTTTTCGCGTCGTGTGGCCCGTCGCTCTATAACGGACATCAGGCTATGCCAGACCTCATCATCAAGTCGGTAGACTTTGATTTTTTGCTTCTCAAAACCCGGCTCAGACCTTGACCAACGAAATTTAATTTTGATTCCTAACTGGGAGAGCAGCTGATGCACAACCTGCGTGTCACTCATTTTTTCGCTGATGGTGCGATTGAAATATTGGAGTATTTCAGGGGCATAAAAGCGTATCTTATCGGCGTAGGGTTTCAGGTCGGCTTTCGTCCATTCTTTATTGGGATCTAAAAAATCGTTTAATCCTAATGCTTCTCGAATCTGTCGCCGCAGTGCTGTACCGGAAATGTCCCACGGACAAACACTTTGATTCCAAGAGGCTTGTTTTTCTAATGATTTGGCTGTTCTATCGAGTGATAATTCTCGGTTGAGTTGCGCTTCTAAGTTGAGCAGTTCTCCGCGTCGTTGACCGCTTTTATCCCACAGTACATCTTCTACTGTTAGCTCGTCTAGACAGTAAAATTCTTTTATATGGAATTTTGTTACCGCTAATGCATCTGATGGCGAGATGGATTCCTGGGATTCTAAAACTACCACCTCTGCATAAGTTAAATCGGCAGCAGCAACTAGATTTTGAGCTTCAATCAATTGAATTTCTTCTTTAGCTGATTTTAACAACATTGTGACTCCCGACTGGGATTGTCGCTCATCGATTTTGATGTGATGCCCTTCGTATTTGAGTCGAATTAATAGCGCATCTCTGAGATTCATCATCGAATAATTCTGCTCGGCACAAATTCGGGCATAGAGATTAACATGGGGGTTATCTTGCCAGTTGTAATTAGCAATTTCTCCAACAATATCAGGTCTGAGGTTAGAACGAATTAAGCTAACGGTGGCATCAGTTCTTTGTTGTAATTGGTTTTTAATTTCGAGATAATTGCACGAGCGCGAAACATGAGAGTAATTTCTACCACGTTCGGCACACCAAACCATACGGTCTACATCGTCCCGGACACGAACTAAAGATTGGGACATATCAGCGTCGGTGGATGATGCCCCGGTGAAAATCCCATAGACTCTTTCAATGACATTCTTTAGTTCAATGCTGACTCCCGTGGCCATGGTGGGAGTACAAATAATTACGTCATATAATCTTTGGGCAATGACAGCATCGGGTGTTTTCATAAACCGTTTTTCAACTGTATTGCCGCTGGTTTCGGAGTTAATCAACAGGATTCTAATTCCTGGGATTGCTTTCTCTAGGAGTCGCGCTGTTGCCTTGCTGGTGGCTTTGCTATCTGTGGTGACATACAGCGTCTTGCCTTCTTTTAGTTGACGGGCATCATTAATTAAACCGTTGACGATCGCAGATTTATCTTTGGCTTGAATAAAAGTTACATGGTACGGTTGCGGTTTATAGTCGTTGCGAATTAAGAAAATGGGTGTAGCATCTCCCCTCAGTTCTTTGATGTAGTGTAGGGTCTGGTTATTTAAATCAGCATCAGCAGCAATAATCCTCCTGGCCACTCTAATTAATTCGCCAAACCTTGCAAGTAATGCGGGGCGTTTGCCGTTGCGGTCGCAGGTGCTAGAGGTGAGTAAGTGACGAACTACCTGGACAATTTCATCAATGATTAAGTCACAGCCTGCAAATTTTTGGGGGTCGATTGCTAAGAGCGAATCAACACAAAAACCAATTCTCAGGGTATAAGCTGCACCTTTAATAAAATTGCCGTTGAATTTATCTAAGTCGCCACGGTAATCTAAGTTAGCCCTGGCACATAAATTTTGTGACAATGCAATTCTGTGACTGGCAGATAAGACTTTCTCAGAAACAGCTGTGGTTTTGGCGATAAACTTAGTTTTACCTGTTCCCTTGCCCGAATCGATGGCAATAATTCCTGACTGGGGTAAGTCTTTGATTGACAAGGTGGATAAGTCAGCTGTTGTCAGTTGTAGAGAGGGTTCGTAAGTTAAACGATTCTCTAAGCGTTGCCACAGTTGCCAGTGTGCTAAGGGTAATGCTTGGTTTAAGGCGGTTGACCAAGCTGTAGTCCCGGAGTTAACTATTAGGTCATCAACACCTTTACACTGTCCTTGTTGACCGTTCCAAATGGCGATATCAGTCTTGCTGCCTGCGGCAGTCAGTAATCGGCTAAAGCGATATATGGCAGCGTTCACCCGTTTCTGAGTGGCTATGTTTGTGTCCTGGTCAAAGGCTAAGGTAATGTGTCTGCCTTTTACAGCAAACCGCGCTATATCTGGAATCAGGTAAGGCTTGATGGGGTTGCCTAGTGAATCCTTGGTGCGGTAGCCGCCGTTAATGCCATAAAGGGCAATAGCTACATATCCCTCTGACAAAAGACATAAGGATTTTTTACCGCCTTCTGTAATTACGATCTCGATTTCTGGGTGAAGCTCTAGCCAGTCCCAGAAACTTTCTCCTGGCGGTGGCACTTCTACACTGTAGCGTGAGGCGATTAAGCGTCTAGTTTCTCGGTTAATGGTGGGCAGATAGGCGCGTGAGCCGTTGCCAATTGGGGTTTCGTATTTTTGAAGTTTGCCTTTTGTTTTGTCAGTTCTGGGGGTACTGAGTTTGGCTTGCCAAGGACTGCCATCTTCACAAAGCAGTAGTGCCGCGTAAAGTGTTGGTTTCGCCTGATGTCCAAATCTGGTGTATTTCCAGTTGAGTGCATCATGTATTGGGGTGGCGACCTCCCCGCCGGCATTGATTTCTAAGTCGCTGATGATGCGGATGTTTTCTCTGTAGAGGGAAACGGCGATCGCCGAGCCTGTAATAAATTCTCTCTCAATTCGGCTGGTAAACTCCTCGATGCTCTCTGCTGGCAGCAAGTTTTGAGCAGATGGTAGAACACTTGATAAATTTTTCAATTTCCTTCTCCAAGCTGGGTTGACATTGCCCTCGCTCAGAAAAGACTGTTGTTCAACTTTTATCTACAGAACAGTTGGCCTAACTTGTGCGGTAGATGGTTAAGAATCAAGCAGTTACGCTAAAGCCTTTATGCCTGTTTTTTTTCCTTTCAATCTGTTGGAAATAAAATGATAGACACTTATAATCAAAGAAAGGCTCCACTTGATTCTTCTCCAGTGGGGGTTTTACACTCTGTCTTTCCTAGCGGGGTGTGCGTGTGGTAGGTGTTCCAGCACCAAATCCACAAAATGCGTAGTAAATTCAAATGAACAATTTGAGTCAAAGTCTGTGAGTTCATACCTCGCAGACTTTTTGGCATTTATTGGCTCAAATTTCAGTGATTAAAGCTAGAAATAAGTGATTAAAGAGCATAAATAGAAGTTATTCAAGTTATTCGGTTGGGACTAAAAAGTTGTCTGGGAGTCAGTATCCCGTTGAGTAACACTAGGCACATATTGCAATCTGTTTAACAACTGCCACTAACGAATTTTTCTTATTTCTAACTGGCTCGAACCTCCTCTTTTGTCGCTCTACGTCATCTGATTGATTCTCCTTCCTCATGCTGTTTCTCTTTTATTACCTTCTTTTTCTTTCTTTTTTGACGCAATAGCTTTTTTCAGAAGGATTTTTGCTAGTTGAGGAGGAGTCATAAATTCTTCTTGGGCCCATTCTTGTAAATATAAATACTCATCCTCCTCAATACGAATGGTCAATTGTGGCTTTTTTGAAGGCATAGTCAAATTAAAATACCATGCCTAATTATTCATCCTTTGAGTCTTATTTTCCACTGGTGAATCAAAATATTGACAGGTGAATCACCTGTGGACTAACATAACAGATAAGACAGGAAAACAGCAAGCACCGCTAACTGATTCGTGTCCACCGAGTAAGGAAAAGCTATATAAATCAATCCTTTTAGCGTGTGGATCTAACAAAGTAGCAGTAACTATCAGATGCTTGTTTTACGTTTGTCAGTATCTAATGCTGGCTATCAATCACTATTTGCCCATTAACCAATAGATGCTCTATGAAAGCGTCAAACTCTGCACGGGGACTTGATTTAGATTCCCCTGGTCTGTTTTGCGAAAGTTATGTTACAAAATCTGAACTTGCAAGAATTCTTAACGTTGCTCGTTCAACTTTGGTCAGTTGGGACGGTATAGCTCTTTACCGCATAGATAGCTATCGCCAAGCCTACCCAGTCAAGGCCGATGGCAGTACAGACCGTTCTTGCCCATTGTCACCCTATCAATCTTGGTGTTTGTCCCGTATAGGTCGGGTCATGCAAAATCTCAAATCGGCTGAACGAGTAAAGAACTATATCAAAAAGCATCCCGAAGATTTTAGTCCAGCAAAATTTCAAAGCCAATTTCATCAAGTAACCAGAGGTAATGCAGCATGAGTACAAAAGATATGATTGCTATTAAAGAAGTTTGCGAATTGCTAGAGATGCCAGAAGAAATTATTAGATTTTCTCTGCAAGAGTCGCATCCAGATGATTTTGATAGTCTCAAAGAAATCAGTTTCGCTGAGTTTGAAACTTTGGCACAAGTCCTCAAACAGAAAGCCTCGCAAGAACAAACTGGAGAAATAGCCGCGATTGCTCCATCAACTAACAATACTCTGCCAGTCCAAGAACAACAAAAAATAATCAATGGTGCATTGAACGCTTTGAGTGAGTTTGCAGGTAACTATACATTGACCATTGATAAAATTACTTCCACCCTGGCATTTATCAGTGGTCAATCAGTAGTTAATAACTTTGTTCACATCCACTCCAACACAATTAGAAGTGGCTTAGAAGACTACTTAGATGAGTTGACAGGTGAGTTAACTGCTGCTGCTCACTCAATCAAAGGAATTGATGCTAACGATTTTTTAGCTCAACGGGGGATTGCCCCGAAACAGCGAACTGCTCAGAAATCACTAGAAGAAATCATGAATCTGGCAGCCAATATCTAGATATTGCCTACAGATTAGCACTGTCAGACAGTCGTTTTTTATCGTTGTTGTTGAAGGTTTCAAGATCAAGAAAAATGCACATAATTACTGAGACATGTTTTTATTCTGGCGTGGCTACTCTGTCTGTAATCGGTGGTGTAGCAGCAGTTATTTCGCCTCTTGGTGTGGGTTTATTTGCATTAGGTTTAGCAATGTATGTCAGCCAAAATCGACGCTAACAGAGAGAGATTAGAAGCTGCTTATAAGTGGCTTGCATTTAAGGTTAATCCGCTGCTTTTAATGGGTTGTATTGTGATTCCTGCATTTGTTGGCAGCTATGTATATACCAGTTGGCAGCAAACTAAAAATTTGAGCCAATCTCCTTTTGTTGAGATTAAAGACTTGCCTTTAAGGTGCGGCGAAGGCTCTGAATAGAGACTGAAGTTATCAAAGTATTTCAGGTGAATTATGAACACTCAACCACTGCCAGAATTGATTGCACAAGCCCAACAATTACTGACACAAATTAGGCAGCATCCACAGTTTCAAGCACTCGACTATCACCCAGATTTATCAATTGGGGACGCTATTCAAGCGCTTAACGAGCTTCGTTTTTCAGCATTACCAAGTCAACAACCACTGCAAGTATTTAGCCTTGAGGGATTCGACCAATGAAGAAAGTAATTGACTCGATTGAGACTGCATTACACGCAAGCGCAATTGCACTTTTGATATCAGCAGGATTATTTGCTAGTGGAGCATTAATCTGCCACGGCTTGAGCCTAATGGCAACAAATTCCGCCCAAAATACCTTGATTCGTCGCGTTAATTGGGCAATGCAAAGAGAATTTAGTATTGGAGGAATTTTTGTATGTGGAGGCGGTTTCTTAGCGAGTGCATTAGCTAGAGCCGCTTTTTCTGGGAATGAAGAATAGGGGAGGAGCGATCGCAGTGCGTGACAAACATGGCGATCGCCCTACCGGCATCTACGCATCATAGACACATAAAGATATTAGCAATATGTCAAAACCAATAGGCTTTTTCACGTCAACAATGCCCAATGATGGCTCCTACTTAGACGAGCTTCAGCAACAGTACGGCAGCACATTTGAACAACTGGGCAAGATAGAAAAATTATTGCTCCTGCACGGAGTAGTGCAAAATTTGTTGAATGCAGAGGTAAACGTCTCTGGCACAAATGCAGCATTAGAGGCACTTTCAACAGTCTCTCCAATTGTTCAAGGTCTTCATAAACGAGTCAAAATAGGCGAACACCTGGGATTGGCAGAGGCATTGATTAATCAACTCAAATACCAACGCTAGGAGTGAAATATGGCTCGAAATTATGGAGCAGCCAAGTTAAAAAACCACATTCCTGGTAATGCCCCTGGTACTTTGGGAGCAATGGGCAAACTGTTTGATGTGTCGGCGGAGGACTTTAACAAGGCAGTTCTGGGCGACCAAACGGTAATCACCAAGATTGCAGATATGGCGCGATTGTCGGATACTGCCAAAGTCAATTTACCCAAGGCATTGGAGGCATACCGGAAAATCATTGAAACCACCGGGGATGTTAATCAAGCTTACGCCGAACTGGTGCAACTGACCCAGAAGCACGGAACGCAAACACTCAAAGCTATCAACTTATCAAAGCTTGGCGAACAGCGTTTCAAAAACGAAATGAGTGAGATGCAGTCTGAACACGTTAATGCTACCACTGCGGAGGCAACCCGACACGCTCAACGGTCAAGCCTGATTCAGATAGCGGGGGCCACCGCCGACCTAATGGCGATCGCAAAATATGAGGCGGATTTAATCAAGGCATCCAACAAGTTACCAGATGCTCAAGACTCCGCAGATAGGGCTTATGAAACTGCGGTAACAGGCGCATTGTGGGCGCAAGGTAGTGAAGCGAAAACCGACCGCATACCCAAGCCCAATTACTCACGCACTGCTGGGATTAGTCGATTAGGCAACTGGTTCAGGAATTTCATGGGCATTTAAGCCAGTAGCGAAGAGAGCAGGGGAAGCGGGGGATGCAGGGGGAGCAGGGGGAGAAAACGCACTCTCAGGATTCCTCCCCAGCTTCCCCTGCCCCCCCTGCTTTCTTTTGTTTCAACCCAGGCGAGGTAAGTATGAATGAAATGGAATCCCTACTAGCTCAATTCCACTCCGGCGAACAGTCCACACCTCTAATCTGGGGTGAAACTCAAGAACAAAAACCGACCCCAGAGGATGAAGACAGCGAACGTCTAGAGCAATCTATTCGTGATGTTTTCAGTAACAAACAACTCCTCAATAAAGCCCTAGCTACATTCTTGGGAGTGTTCGCCGCCAATGCTGGAGTCAGCCTATTAACAAGTCTTGGAATTGGGGCAATGGCTTCTGGCACACTGGGCAGCATTGTACTGGGGTTATTTTTCGCTGATACCCTTACCAAAATTCATTACGACGGCAAAATCCACATTGGTAAAGGCTTCATAGTAGCAAGTGCCTCTACTGCAAGTGTAGGTGTTGCATTGTGGATTGCCTTTGATGAATATAGGGCTGTCTCCAATGCTTCTAGGGTAGGTAAAACGCGGTTCTATCAAGAGGTTAAAACCTACGAAGTTAAGCCAACTCCCAAGAGTGAAATACCTTGGCTGTGGATTGGGGTAGGTGCTTTTGTGTTGTTGGTGTTGGCAGCAATCGTCAGGGGGACAAACCAATGAAACATAAGCAATTTGAAGACTACTTGCGCTCTGGCACTGCCAACAATATCACCGTAGGGGTGCTGGCGGTCATCGGTTTAATTTGTGGGGCAAAGTCATTTACTGGCACTCAGATTAGTTTGGTTGAGTATTGCTTCATCCCCGAAACCCTCACCAATCCGGTTAACCGTTTGCGGTACTGCACACAAGACTTACGGTACATCATGCCAGAGAGCGAGTTTAACGCCGAAGTTTACGCACCAGCTAACCCAGAATTTCAACGTGATAGCTTCCTGCCTACCAAAGCTACCCGCCTAAGAATAATCCCCCCAAGTAACCCGGATAAGCCTTGGTGGGGATTAGCATCAGTTTTCGTCATTGGTGGAGCCTATGGGTTATCCAAAGCTAGGGAATGGCGATTGCTACAACTAATACCAGAGCTTAGAGAAGAAATTCGTAGCAATTGGCTAATTGCCAAACTTAGAGAAGGGTTAAGGCTCCACAAAGAAAGCTACACTGCACAACTGGATTACGAATTCCACCAATGGTCTGAGAATCGACGTGTAAGAGCAGCACAATTGTCAAAAATGACACCTGAAGAATTAGCCATATTCCAAGAGCAGGTCAGGTTAAAGGCAGAGGCAGAAGCACGGGCGCAACTGCAACAGGCAACCGGACAACCCGCCGGAGCATTGCCAGGGCAGTCAATGCAGGATATTGCTAGGGGCGACGATAAAGTAACCGGGGAACAACAGCAGGCGTTACAGCAGAATACTCCTGGTAGCCTTCACCCATCAGAGGCTCTTGCCCTCAATACTTTGCAAGCTCTAGCCAAAGCTGATAGTTCTACTGCTTTAGTTGCTGCACCAGGAAGCGGTAAATCAGTCACCCTCAATTATTTGATTGGGAAAATCCTTGCAGATTCTCCCAACGCCGATATCTGGGTAATTAGTGCCAAGAATGATAGTTTCTGCGGTTTACGGGAGAAGGAGAGAGTTATTGTCTTTGATCAAGAAAACCCAGACCTAGCGAAAGTTGTAATTGATAACTTTTACCTGACCTACAAACAGCGTAAGCAACTACCAGAATCCAAGCGCGAATCCTTACCGCCATTAATTCTAATTTTGGATGATTGGCTAGTAATTGCTGACTCTTTAAGCAAGCTTTACTCTGATTGGAATTATGGGAGTAAATTGCTTGATGTTTTACTGATTGGTAGAGAGTTTAATACTAAGTTTATTGCTTCTCTACAGTCTTTTAATCTGGCAGCTTTGGGCATTGAAAAGATGGATGCTCAAACCCGGCTGTGCCTCAATTTGTTGCTGTTAGGTAACAAGTACATTAAGAACTCTAGGGAGCAAGAATCTTATGGAGTGTTGGAACTAATTTTAAATAGAGGTGACATTATCCCAGGTAAGCAAGAAAGAGAACAAATTAAATCTAAATATCTGGAAATTAAAACAGTCTCTTATCAAAACTTTCGCCCAGTAATGATTGCTTCCGTTGGGGGTTTTGTAGTTGCATTAATGCCGAATCTATCTAATCAAGCCAAGTCAATTACTTCGGAGCAGGAATATCTTGATAGAGTATTTGACATGGAATTTAATTTAACTGCTGCTCACCATCACCACCCGAAACCATTATCAGAAGTTGCTAAAAAGATTTATGAATACTTCCAGAATGTCAAGAATAAAACACCAAAAACATTACGCGATTTGAAGAAGGCTGACAGGTTATCTGGCTATTCAGACCAAGAATTAATTGATGGGTTAGCTGAATTAGTTAAGAGTAAAAGGATAAATTCTGACGGCAATGATAGCTACTCTCTGCCTGATTGGTGAACGTATTGCCGTGATGCCGTAGTGATAAAACGGAACGTAAAACTAGCTTTTATGGGTGGACACGGAAGGATGCACAATCACGACAATCCCTACACTGTATAGGTCGTAGCCTACGGCATGGCTACGGCAGCGCAGATACCCACGGCAGAAGCATCAATAATAAATTAGTCAATAAACAGCCATTCATTATTAGAGAATTAACCCGTATCATCTGAAATTTTTCATGGTTGAACAAGAAGCATTTACCCTTTTAGACATCAAGACTGCTATTTCAAAATCTCCACAAATAGAAGTAAGGAGTGAAGCCACTTGTGGAGAGATAGGTTTTCTGTTAATTGAACAGATGAAGCCTGATATTTTGCTAATTGATTTACTATTGCCGGATATGAGTGGTTGAAAATTTACTCGCTCTCTCAAAAAGAAAATTAGTTATTAATAAAGTATTTCAGTGTCAGGAGAGCGAAAAGATTAAGTTGGGTATTGCTGGTATCTAAGCCTTATTCATCTTATGTATATAGTTACCGGAAACATATCTGACTACATTAAGAAAATTTAATAAGATTGGTGAGTAATTATCTTTTCGCCAAACTATCGCCATTTGAAATATAGGCACTTTTCCGGTAATTTCTCGATACACAACACCAGTGCGCTGAAGATTCATGGCATTGGCTGGTAGCAATGCAACCCCCATTTCACTTGCAACCAAACCGAGGACTGTGGGCATCCATGCGGCTTCTTGCACTATATTCGGGTGAAATCCCGCTTCCATACAAGCTATTCGAGTCATTTTATGTAGTGCTGGTACTGTTTCACGACAGGGAAGTATAAAAGGTTCATTGGCAAAATCTGCGAGTTGAACTTGTGAGTTATTGGCTAAGGGATGTTGCTGAGGTAGTACCATCACCAGTGGTTCTTTGTTTACAACTTCGTAGCGAAGAACATGATGCTTATCCACATCTTGTAGATTGTATAAATTCTCAAAATCTATATCTAGAGTACGATTTTGCAGTCTCTGGCGACTGTCTTTATACAAAAGCTCTTGCAATACTAAGTCTACTTGCGGGAATTTCTGACGAAAAACACAAAGAATATCTGGTAACAAACTATTAGAAATCGAAGTATTAATACCAACACTTAAACGTCCAATTTCACCTTTGTCTGCTTGTTGAGATAATTTTTGAAATTGCTCTACTTGTCCAAGAAGGTGTTGTGCTTTTTGAAGAAAGACCTTGCCATATGGTGTTAGTTCTAAGCGAGGGTTACGGACAAACAGTTCTACTCCTAATTCTTCTTCTAGTTGTTGAATTTGTTTGCTGAGATAGGGCTGAGGAATATGCAGTTTTTTTGCAGCATCGCTGAGATTGATATCTTCTTGTTCTGCTAGAAAAACAAAACGTTTTAGACGTTCTATATTTATTGGTTTTGGATATTCTAGATTCATCTTCAGCCAAATTTCTGATTAATAAGTAAGTATAATCAAAATTACTACAAATTTTAATTATATATACATACCAATTTAGGTATAGTCCCATAACTAGATTTACAGACTGTAACTACTTAAGATTGATTGCAACAACCACTGGAGCAGAAGAATTTGATGACAAACAGAATAAATTCAATTCAACGAGCATTGATAGCTGCGGGAGTCCACGGAAACGAGTTCACTGGTATCTATGTCCTCAAAAAACTCGAACAGCATCCTTATCTGATGCGTCGAGACAACTTTGAAACTTTAACTTTGTTGGCAAATCCCAAAGCATTTGCAGCAGTGCGTCGATATATAGATCGAGACCTCAACCGGAGCTTTAAAAAGTCTGATTTACAAGATTTGACGCGTTCTAGTTATGAATATATCAGAGCCAGAGAAATAAATAATTTATTTGGTGTAAATGGCAAAACTCCAGTTGATGTCATTTTAGATATTCATAGCACAACTGCAAATATGGGCTTAACTGTAATCACCAATGCTCACCCTTTTAACCTGCAATTGGTTGCCTATCTTCAGAGTGTAAACCCTTCTGTAAAGATTTACATTTTACCTAAATCAGAAGAATCTTCTAGCTTGCCATCTATTTGTGAGTTGGGCTGCACGATTGAAATTGGAGCAGTATCTCAAGGAGTTTTAAAAGCTGATATTTTTCAGCAAACTGAAGCCTTGATTATCAATGCTTTAAATTATCTGGAGCAATATAATCGCGGAGAAATTCTATCTTTTGAAAATCGCCTCACAATTTATCACCATATTGGAACGATTGATTACCCCAGAAATGAATCTGGTGAACTGCAAGCGATGATTCATCCGCAACTTCAGTCTAAAGATTATGAGGCACTTGAGCCAGGTCAACCGATGTTTATGACTTTTGACGGACAGACTATTACTTATGAAGGTGAATCAACTGTGTACCCAGTTTTTATTAATGAAGCAGCTTATTACGAAAAAGGTCTTGCTATGTGTTTAACCAAAAAGCTGTCAATTCATAATTATTCTCCAACTCTTTCTCTCTGTGCCTCTGTATGAAACTAATTCATATTTACTTTTAGCAAAGCCCTTCTTTTTTATCGTTAATCAACCAAAGTTATTAAGTCAACTAGCATTGACTTAGTATATTTATACCTTGGCCACAACATTTATTTATTACAAATTAAGCAGGTGTAAAGTCTGGATAAATATCAATACTTATGTGTCAACTTGGTGTCTTTAGCATCCTTACTAGGGTCAGATGTTAACGTACAGGCATTGCGTCTCTTTACTAACTCATTTTGATATAGTACTATCCCTAGATTTATAGGATTTAACCTCATAAGATTAGTTACACAACTCTAGTGTTTTAAGCTGTTCCCAGCAGCTAAAAATACTAGAGTTAGTTAATTAGTTTTTGGATTGACAGGCAAAAAGTGACTACTTAAGGGGTAGAAAATGAAAATAGTTCCTAAAAATGCCTTTATCGAAGGCGTTATTTTGCCTGCACTTACTACTACTTTAGTATGTAGTGCAATAGGTTTGGCGATTATTGACAAAAATATTCGTCCTGTCTTTGTTCAAACTGTGATTATCTACTGCTTTAAAATGTCAGGCAATCGAGATAAGTAAGTAGTTATAAAACCTGAGAATAGGTGGGCATAGTGTCTGCCTACCTACTTTTAATTTGTTGATGGTGTCTCAATCCCACACTAGGCGAATTTTGTTGCATTGAGCCTGAAGCAGGGGGAGATAAGGGACTACCAATCGGATTTTTAACTGGTTTATTCCCAGCACAATGCAGACGGGGCTTGAATTTACAGTACGATGCAATTACCTGGATGCTTCCCTAGCTCTGTTTGCCATGCCATGCCAAGAGTTGCCCTAGTACAAACCAATCAGAGAAAGCAGCTTGCTACCATGTCCCCGGTGGATGCCCAACAACGATTGGTAGAGATGTGGTTGCATGGGAAGTCTACTAGTACAGTGTCCGCTTATCGTAGCTACATCACTCGGTTTCTGGGGTTTTTGGGTAAACCATTACAAGAAGTTACTGTGGAAGATTTGTATGCTTTCTCTGAAAGTCTTGCTGTTCTTGCACCCAACACTCAAATTGTAAATCTCGCTTGTATCAAGTCGCTGATTAGTTTCGCTCAGAAAATTGGATATATGCAATTTAACGTGGGCGCGGCGTTGAAGTTAACCAAGTCTGCCGACCGACTCAGCGAACGGCTGTTAATTCAGCGCGATATTCAAAAAATGGTCTGGGCGACAGAACAAGCTCAGTACCGCTACTCCTCAGAAAAGCAGCGCGATTTACTGATTCTGAAGTTGTTGTACACCACTGGTTTAAGGGTAAGCGAGTTAACCGGATTGCAGTGGTGTAACTTAGTTGCACGGGGTCATCAAGGCCAATTAACAGTGATTGGCAAGGGGAATAAATCGCGCTCTGTGATCCTTCCCAAAGAACTATGGGCAGAATTAATGGAGTTTCGGGGTAATGCTGCTGAGGATGCCCCTGTGTTTAAGAGCCGTAAGGGAGGGGGGCATTTAGATAGAAGCCAAATAAACCGAATTGTGGAGGCGGCGGCATCTCGTGCGGGAATTAATAAAAAAGTTTCGCCCCACTGGTTGCGCCATGCTCATGCTACCCATGCTCTAGAAGCGGGTGCAGACATTGGACTGGTACAGCAAACCTTGGGTCATGCGAATGTGGCAACAACCAGCAGATATTTGCACCACCGCCCAGATAACAGCAGTTCTCTTTACATTCCCACACTGTAAATAGTTGATTTCTATAACTAACTTGTTAATAGGTTGAAAATACCGCCTCTAATTGTAAACAATTATTACAATAACTAGTTCAATTAATTCAAATGTGATCGCCCACAGCAACTTATGTCTTAATACCTACCTGGGTGGCCGCCGAGATACGTGCAAAATGGGACACGTTGTAAAGTTTTGTTAACAAATCAACAAAAAGCCTCGATTTACAAGGATTCCAGGCGCTTAAGCAAGTACTAAACTTTCGACCTCATCCAATGAAGGTGGCACAGT
>NZ_JAVRBR020000069.1:0-9974 GCF_034531165.2 Dendronalium sp. ChiSLP03b
TTTTACCATCAAACTGTACCCCCTAGATAAACGCTTAATAACTGCACAGTTCATTCTCAATAAGCACCTAATTTTTTCAAGGAGTATGTGCCTCCAAAACCTTTATCTGGTTTAGTTTTGCGCTGATTGTCGCCCCTTGAACATTAAGTGTCTTTCAAAACCAACGCCGCCCGTCAGCTTTGATGTGCTTGGAGATCAGACAAAAGTAATGAATCTGCTGGAGTATTAGAGCTTCTTCTAAACCAATCTCTGCGGCCAGTAGTGGCGGAACCAACAGAGGCGATTCTAAAGTGATTAACTTGCTGGTCATATTTTTACCCAATGTTTAAAAAGGCATATTTTCTTGGTCTTTTAGGGGTGCTTGTGACCAAAATTCTCTGAGCGCTTGGAGTTTTACCGCCTCAAGCTGTTGTTTGTGTTCGGGCGATGTCTCTCCTACCAAGCGCTGTAATTCGTCCCTCTGCTTTTGCTTCATTTGTTTAGTAGTAGCAGCCAGGATCGCCTTTGACTCATCATGGCCCTGCTGCGATGGACGGAACGACGGCGGAACATAAACCGAAAATGACGTTTGTCTTGCGAAGGGAGCGATCGCCATACGTCCTCATCCCATCCTGGTGGTACAAAATCAGCCGACGGAGGCAACAGGTTTTGAATTTGGGATTGGAGGACTGCGATCGCTCTGCTGTGTTCTTCAATGACCTTGTTCTGCTGTTAAATTTTCTCCAACAGTTGTGACAATAACTCTTGAGATTGCGGGGCTAACTCTGCAAGGCGGGTTTTCAGTGCGAAGTAATTCTGTGCAGCGGCTATTTGAGGCTTGGGTTGAGTCGATGGCGGGTATTATCCCGCGCACCTCTCAGTTAGATCCGAGCGTGCCCGTTTCCGTGCACTCGGCTCCCGATGTTCTAGGGTTTCCCCTTGCTCATGTGAATGTAGTCGTGACAGCTTTCATGCACTGCTAGCAGGTTTTTAATCTTCCAGTTGTTATGGTCGCCGTCGATGTGGTGTAGGTGAATTCGTTCTTCACTGAATGTTCCTAGTCCACAATATCCACATGTATGGTGTTGCCGTTTTAGAGCTTTAGAGGTTTCTCCGTCGTAGAGTTTGCTATTACGATTGCTCCAGTACGGGATGTCTCCGTCGTATGGAGATTTCTCACCTTGGACGTTGATAAATTTGTTTTCGGAGTAAGGAACGCTGGGAAATGCTTTTTCTAGCAGGATTTTACTAGAGTATCGGTCATTCGTTGATTCCTTTTTAAACACCTTTATTGTTCTGCTTCGGATATGATATAGCGAGTTTCGCGATCCATCCATTTTGCAGAACTGATGGTAGTTCCTCCATCCTCTAACCAAGGGGGCTAGCTTAAGAGCTTTAACCTTGGAACCATAGTTAGAGCAATTGATGATAGCTTTTATTTTCTTACGGAATGCTTTGAAGTTATCCACTGAAGGGGTACACCTAAACTTTCCGTTGCTTTGCACTTTGAAGTGCCAGCCTAGGAAATCAAAACCATCTGTCGTAGCGGTTACTTTGGTCTTCTTTTCACTGATATTCATTCCCCTTTCTGCAAGGAACTGGTTTATTCTTTCGAGTATTTCGTTTGCATCATCATCGGGTCTGAGTATTATTACCATGTCATCCGCATACCGGATTGATGGTTCTATAATGTCTTTAGATGAAGTTTTAGACGTTAATTTCCGTCCATTCTTCACGTGACATTTGTGTATACTTTCGATTCCGTTAAGAGCAATATTTGCTAAAAGCGGGCTTATCACGCCACCTTGGGGAGTACCTTGTTCGGGAAAGTCGGGGTGTATTCCTGCCTTAAGACATCGGAAGATACCGATTTTCATCCCTTTTGGCGCTATCAGATTATCCATGATAGTTGCGTGTTTTATCCGGTCGAAGCATTTTTCGATATCAAGCTCTATGACTCGCTTCTCTATTCCGTTTGCTTTGGAGTTTAAATTCAGAAACAGATATTTTTGCGCATCGTGCGCTGAACGTCCGGTTCTGAATCCATAACTTCTAGGATGGAAAGTTGCTTCGTGTGCTGGTTCTAATGCATATTTTGCGAGACATTGCCACGCTCTATCTGCAATAGTGGGAACTTTTAGAATTCTGGTTTTACCATCTTTCTTAGGTATTGGGATTTCTCTTAACTTGTTATGATGCCAGTTAAGGTATTTATTTTTGAGGTTTTCCTCAAGTTGGAAGCGTTCTTCATAGTTGAGGGACGCTCTACCATCAATACCCGCAGTCTTTTTACCAGCATTTAGCTGTGTTACTTGACGAATAGCCAGTAGCCGCGCTGTCCTGGATTTTAGAATCAGTTTTTGTAGTGACCGCGCTTTCCGCGTATCTCCTGCTTTAACTGCTTTGAACACTCTTACTTGTAGACGGAATAAGTCACGTCGGAATTTCTTCCAAGGTAACTTGCTCCAGGATTCACTAGTATTGTTACTGTGTCTAATCATGTTCTGACTCCTAAGAATGTTTTCTAAACACCTTGCAGCAATTACGCCGCATCCTACCCGAATCAAAAGAATTCTGTCGCTCGTCTGACTTACCTGGGGTTCGACCGTTCCCAAGACCTTTGATTCGTTTTTCTTCGTTCCCCGGAATGGGATTGGTATGTGTCGTTAGGTGGAACCAACTTCAACCGCTAGAATCCCTTACTCTTGCCGCTTGACCCTCGATTCATCGGCGGGATTTTATCTCTAGCGAAGTCAGGGGTTTTTTGTTATACCCTGCTTCGGCGTAGGTTGCTTTTTTAGGTTCTGTTTCACCTTGTACACTCCCTGTTAGCGCCAGTGTCAGTCCATAACGACCGTCTGTTTACGCCCTGTTCCCGGCTTCACTCTGCGAAATTCCGAGTTCGCTCGGTGCGGGCAGGTAAGGAGTCACCTCTGAGTTTGAGGGAGAGGGCTTTCACCTCTATCTTTTCCGGAGTTCAACCTAACACTAAGTGTTGGGTTGGTTAGCTTATGTACGGACTGGTTACCGTGATTCAGCTAACAACGAATCGCACCGCGGATCGCCGTTCATGGCCACCAAATAACAGGCGTGTCGTGATAGTTTATAATCTTTCAGCACTTCTCGGAATGCTTGAGATGCGCCAATTTGCGCCATTTGGACGACATCGACCAAATGGTGTGATGGATCTATCCCTGAATTCTTGGCACTGATTTTTGCTCTTTCAACCGTGTCCTTAATTCTTTTCCAGGTTTGATAGCCCAGCAAGGTTAACAATTCGGTTGCTAACCAATACTCATAACCAAGCTCATCAATTTTTTTGATTTGGTCGAAAGGGCTATTTCCTGCTGGTGCTGTTCTTGAATTTGGGCGATCGCCTCGGCATATTCTTTTGGATATGTGCGCTCACTTTTAAATGGCACAATTGCGTCATTACCTAAATTAGTCAAATCAGCATTGTTGACCAGTAACCTCTCACTACCAGCGAAAGTCACAATCTGTTGCAAAGCGTTGGGTGGGTCTGCTTCAATCACTCCTGATTCGCCGTATCTGGGATGCGATTGTGATGAAACCCTAACTGATTGACACAATTGCGTTTTGTAGTTGTCTGGAATTGTAGTATCTTTTTTGACATTAGTAATAACTTTTGGTGCTACCTTATTTACTGCCTTAGCAAAATCGGTAGCAGTGGGAAAGGGTTTTTCTTTAGCTGCGATCGTTACAGCTTCATTTAACTTATCTGGGGTTTTGACCAATCGGAGCAACGGACGAGTTTGAGAGGGTTTGGTAATCTTGTCCTTTAGCTCGTCGCTGAGAGTATCAACCACTTTCTTGGCAGCGAGTAAATCTCTGACGCGCCGATACCCTCCGTATTTGGTAAGCTCGTTTTCGCAATAGTCTTCAAAACTGGTATGTCCAGCATCAAAGTAATAACAGTTGTCTCTCATCAACTGCAATTCTTCTATTGCCTGCCACTCGAACCGCTCAATGGCGGCGAAGGTGTCTTGAATGCTGCTGTTGAGAATGCTGTAGCTGGGTGCTGGTGTTGTTTCGCAGCGGTCTAGTGTCAGCATATTTCTTGCCCACTATAGTATTGCTTGGAAAACTTGTGTCGCAATTAGTACCAAAGTGAGTATCTGGCCGATCTTTGGGTTTGACCAAAACTGTGTCAGCATTGTAATTAGCTCACTTTGTAGTCCAAGGTTTGAGCAGGCGATCGCTTTGGCTACAACCGCCGACAACCCTACCTGTTAATGGATGCGGCAGTAGTGTTTGATAAATTAAAGTCTAAATGTGATCCAATGGATCGCATTTTGCCTACCAACGAACGACAAGTGCAACCTCTGATTAAGCTAGAACCATCACAGCAGCAGAAAGTTTGGCAGCAAGCAGTAGAAAAAGCTGGTGGTAAAACTCCCTCTGGTCGCATAGTCCAAGATATTGTAGATAAAATACGTGAGCGAACCAAAATTCCCAATCCCTACCATCTTGGCGAAATCTGCATTCTTTTGCCCAAAGACAACCCAAACTTGAGGGGGAAAGACGGTTATTGGGGAGTGGTCAGTCATGTAGGGGATTATAGTTGTACCGTGCAGTGCTGGGATGGCGACTATACGGTAAAGGTAGAACACCTAAAATCCTTGGAACTGCTAGATGACGACTGCAAGTTTATGCAACAGTTATGTATGCGATTGCGGCAGTTACATACTGTGGTCAGCCGCGATGAGGCTGTGGATTGGCTGTTGCAGGGGTTGGGGAAGCAAGCTAAACCGTATTTATCATCGTTGCAATCGAGACTACTGGCAGCGATGGAACGGGAGTACAAACTCAGCTGGAAACAGCAGAGGTAATATCAATTCGCAATTCGCAATTTCCGAAAAAAGTCAGATATGGCATGGCTTACGGGGTTTGAATGTGTTGCCTGATTTGAGAGAATTAGTGTAATAGTCTGTGTATTAAAGTTGATAGTACTCCGACAAAACTTGATGAAAGTGAGAAATTCCATATTCAATATCTGCAAGCTGAACCACACCATAAGCTAGAGAACGAACACTTGCTTGTAGCGAACGCACTACCCCAAAGTCTTCATTTAGCACCCGCTCAAATTCAGGTCGAAAGTCATCGGGCTTATAAGGAAAAGCTTCCATCTGTGCTTTTGTTTGATAAATAAAAACTTCAAACTTAGTTCTTGTGGGAGATAAAGGAGTCAGTCGAAAAATTGAAACTTTATCTGTAGCAGTGTTGACCATCATATTAGGAAAGATGAAGCCTTGGTATGATTGTCCTTTTGGTTCTCCAGAAAAAGCGGGATGAAGTTTGACAAATTCATCATCTGTGAAAGGAACAAATATCTGATAGTGCCGCCCAGTTGGAGTGTAAATAATATTCTTGGCATCGAAACATTTTAAACTTTGGGCATGAACAACAGATAAGTGATAGCATTCTAAATAATTCTCAATCGGAAATTTCCAGTTTGCTGCTCATCAGCAAAAATTTGCTCGCTAAAGTAGTAATCACCGGGTAATCCAAATTTCGGTTTATTAGTGTTAAGAGTTTTATCTACAAATGAAGGATGGGTCAAGTCGCTTTGCTCCAATTGAAAATTCCAAATTAAAAATTGCATGTATTGAAAGGAGTATTGAATGAAATGGCTTCTTGCGCTAATTCCTGCCACCAGAGTTCCATCGCATTTATCATTGCCCGAAACCCTGCTTCAAACTCTGTAAATTGTTCGGGTTGTATGTATGCTGCCACAGCAGTTCTTAAGTCGGTTTCATGTTCAATTTCCCACTCATTTAAATGCTTGTTGAAGAAATATGCTAAATCTTGAGGCATTGCTCCTTCCAGCAACCACTCTACAAGTTGGGCGATCAAACTTAATTCTGGAATTGAGGTTGCTTCGATAGCATAAGTCGCCCCAAGCACATAAGTTAGTTGTTGAGCAAATAGCAATTGCAAAGTTGTCAGCAGTTTGGATGTAGCGATTGACGGTATTGTGTTTTTCACAGGAACACCCAGTCCCTCTTCCAGTCC
This sequence comes from Dendronalium sp. ChiSLP03b, assembly GCF_034531165.2. Taxonomy (NCBI): domain Bacteria; kingdom Bacillati; phylum Cyanobacteriota; class Cyanophyceae; order Nostocales; family Nostocaceae; genus Dendronalium; species Dendronalium sp. ChiSLP03b. The sequence continues at coordinate 6,013 of NZ_JAVRBR020000069.1, forward strand.
TTGGGCTAAAAGCGTATAATGAGGGATTCCTTGGGTGGTGCTACCCATCTCTTCAGCGATGTTTTCTGTGAGTTCTTGGGCAACACCGTTCCATCCTGTTACCAGCGCTTTGTGTCTTGCTAAGTCTGTCAAACACACCAACTCTTTGGGAAAAATGGAATATTGCTGCATGACATAAGCAATCTGAGCAGAACTTGTCTGGTGAAGTATTTGTATAACAGGATTTTTTGTACTGCTAAATGCCACATAATCCTGAGCAAGTAGTTGATTAAGCCGCTTTGTTAAGTAATTAAATTCCATGAAATTTTAATCCTTTCTGCATATCTGCTGAATGCCAATCTAGCTTTGAAAATTGCCAAAAATTCATGTAATCTTCATATTTGTATGGCTAGAATAGCTTCCGTATCTTGATAAATCTTGAGTAAAGTCACTGAAAATAACTCAATAACTAAATAGATGAAAAGTAGTGATTTTACTAGGAAAAATACAGAAATATTACCCATTCCCTATTGGTTTATTAATTAAACACAAACTTATTTTGATAGTGCGAAGTTGCTGAAGGGTAATCTAGATTAAGCAAAGACCTGCCCGAACTAAGATTTACAAATGACGATACATTCATCTAGTAAAGTCCGTGGATTTCCATTACAGATAGTTTTGATTTTTCCTTTCGTGGTGCAAGTTTTTGGCATCGTGGGACTGGTCGGGTATCTGTCGTTTAAAAATGGCGAAAAAGCGGTAAACAATCTAGCAGAACGGTTGATGGAACGAACTAGCAGTGAGGTAAATCAACATTTGGATGCTTACCTGTCGATTCCTCATAAAGTCATCCAGATCAATGCCAATGCAATTCGTATGGGATTGCTGGATGTACGCGATCGCCTCAAGGTTGGCAAATTTTTTTGGCACGAAATGCAAGCCTATGACCTAACCTTTATCAGCTTGAACCTGGCAACTGGGGAAGGGACTGGAGCCGGTCGTTATGATGGCAAGACAGTGACCATCGATGATAACGCCATCAAAACGCCAAACCTGCCCAAAAATACGAAAACTTACTTGACAGATAACGATGGCAACCCAACCCAAGTGATGACCACCAGTACTTGGGATACCCTCAATGAACCTGCGTATACTGAACCTGTAAAAGCCGGGAAGCCGATTTGGGTTCGGATTTACACCTACTATGACCCAGCCTATCCCCCGTATATTGTGGCATCGGCAGGTCGCCCAGTTTATGATGTCAGCAAAAAACTGATTGGTGTTGTGGGGGCTGAAATCCACCTGTTGAAACTCAGTGAATTTTTACAAAAATTAAATGTTAGCCGCTTCGGACAAGTGTTCATTATTGAGCGAGATGGGATGTTAATTGCTAATTCGGCTCAAGAAAAGCCTTTTACCGCAGTCAATAATCAAATCAAGCGCCTCAAAGCAATCGACAGCCCCAATCCGGTAGTACAAGGCATTGCCAAGCAGCTTCAGCAGCGAATTCCAGATTTGCAGTCGATTAGCAATACCCAGAAACTGAAAGTGAATTTTCAAGGCGAAGATTTCTACGTGCATATTGTGCCTTGGCGTGACCAACATGGTTTGGACTGGTTAGTGGTGGTGGGTATTCCAGAAAAAACTTACATGGGACAAATCCATGCCAACACCCAAATTAGCATCTTGCTTTGTTTTATGGCGCTGATAGTCGCAACGACAATTGGCATATTTACCTCGCGCTGGATTGTACGTCCGATTTGGCGCTTGAATCAGACTACTCAAGCAATAGCATTTGGTGACTTAGAACAAACACTCCAACAAAGTAATATCCAAGAACTTAACACCCTTGCCCACTCTTTTAATCACATGGCAAGGCAATTGCGCCAATCCTTTATCGCTTTAGAAAATAGTAATGCAGAACTAGAAGCGCGAGTCGAAGAACGGACTGTTGAACTCAAAACAGCCTTAAGTGAATTGCAGTGTACTCAAGCACAAGTAGTTCAAAGTGAAAAAATGTCTAGTCTGGGTCAACTGGTAGCAGGTATTGCTCATGAAATCAATAACCCAGTCAACTTTATTCACGGCAATATTACTCACCTGGATGAATATACTCAAAACTTGTTGCAGATGATTTATCTCTACCAAGAACGCCATTCTAGTTACGATCCACAAATTCAAGCATTTGCAGAGGAAATTGAGCTAGAATTTCTCATTGAAGATTTACAGAAGATGTTATCTTCGATGAAAATGGGAACTGAGAGGATTCGTAGTATCGTGCTGTCTCTGCGGAATTTTTCGCGTATGGATGAAGCAGAATTTAAGACAGTTGATATTCATGAAGGCATCGAGAGTACGCTGTTAATTCTGCAACACCGCCTCAAAGATAGACCAGAGCATCCAGCAATTATAGTGATTCGAGATTATGGCAACTTGCCGCAAGTGGAATGCTATCCTGGACAACTCAACCAAGTATTGATGAATATTCTGGTAAATGCAATCGATGCCCTTGATGAGGTAAATACCAAGCGCACTTATCAACAGATACAGGAAAATCCCAGTCAGATTACTATCCGCACTTCAGTAACTAATTCACAGTGGGTAGAAATTGCCATCTCTGATAATGCACAAGGAATGCCACAATCAGTTCAAAGCCGGATCTTCGATCCATTTTTCACTACCAAACCTGTAGGTAAAGGGACAGGTATGGGTATGGCAATCAGCTATCAAATCATTACGGAAAAACATTATGGGAAATTGCAATGTTTTTCGACCCTTGGGCAAGGCACTCAATTCATAATTCAACTGCCTATCCGACAACAAACTGATACCGTTGGCGAATTCCCCAAACAGCTAAACTAAACCGATTAGTTCAGTGATGAAACAATTGAGAGCCTTCTGAGCAGTTTTATACCCAGATGCTTGTTTACCTAACTTAAGTTCAGACAAAATACGGTCACGTAAAATTTCAAGTTCTGCACCCATTGGCAATCCAACAGAATGTTTTGCGCTTGCAGTATCAGATATACCGTCAGTGACAGTACCCTTCTTTGCAGATCAGTCAATTTGGGGAGAGAGGTTAATGCGACTGGGAGTTAGCCCCCAATCGATACCGTTCAAGAAAATATCAGAAGACGTTCTAGCAGAGGCAATTAAAGTAGTACTGGGCGATGAGGTGATGCGCTCCTTAGCCCAAGAGTTAGGCCAGAAGATTAGGGGTGAAGATGGCGTAGCAAATGCAGTTGAAGCATTTCATCGGCATTTGGGTTTGATGGCGTAATTGTAAGTTAGTGTCCGGATGGAGTCTAGGAAAGCGTAGCCACTTTCATTGCTTCAGTTGAACGCCCAGTTAATACAGCAGATTGCAGGTTCATGAAGTACAGTAACAACAGTCTGTAAACCAGTTTTTTAGATGTTTCGGATTAATCAAATCAAGAGCAGTCGCAATTAGAATATCAACCATTGTTGTTGTGGTTGGAGAGAATTGACGTAAAAAAGCGGCATTGTTGCGACCACCAAAGTTCAATTGGATTAAAATCAGGAGAATAAGGTGACATATTCAAAACGCTGGCACCTTTTGATTGAATCAAGGGTTCAATTGAAGCTACTTTATGAGATGGCACATTATCCATAACAACTACAGCCCCCACCCATAATTGAGGGAGTAAACATTTTTGGATAAAGACTTCAAATGCATTTCCATCCATTGAACCGTTCATAGTCATGACAGCTAAAACTTTTTTTAAGCTGATTGCGCCAATAACAGTGACTTTAGCACCCCGATAAAATGGTTTTAAATCATACACTCTTTGACCGTAGGGGCTTCGAGCCACTTTTCGTGTTAAACCAAGTAAAACACCCATTTCATCAATGAAAACTAAGTTTTCTGGATCTATAGTTTTAACTTTTTCCCAAAATTCACACCTTAACTTTTGGACTCTTTCGGTGGCACATTGACTACTACGTAATGTCTTTTTTTTTGT
>NZ_JAVRBR020000070.1:0-82704 GCF_034531165.2 Dendronalium sp. ChiSLP03b
AGATTCTGAAACTTTGATTGAGTCAAGCTTTGAGCCTTTATTTTCTAACAGTAACTAAAATTTATAGCCAAAACTTAGAAATTAAAGCCTCGAAAGGCTTTCAGCGATTGGGTTCTCCCAAAGTGATAAAAGAGGGTTATAGTCAGATTTTGAGGAACTTGCGAAGTGTGGAACTCACCGCTACGCGTCTATGTAGTACCTTAGAAATTAGTAATGTTATCTCCAGGAGTTATGGTTAATGTTAAATACAAACAAAAACTGGAGTATAAAAATCATTGGGGTAATATTTGCTGCTCTCAACTTAGCGCTTATTTTAGGAGGATTAGTTAGCTGCGGTGTTGAGGAACGGCGATCGACTCCAAATGAGCAAAATGAACCAGCCCAACAGCTTAACCAGAACGATCGCGACGACGACGAACAAGATAATAGCAACAATGAGAAAGATGATAGTAATGATGAGAAAGACGATAAAGACTAAATAAAGGCGTAAATATAATCTTTATCCGGCGTTGCATAATTGCGGAATGATTTTGGAATTTGCATCAACAAGAATCACTGTGTCTGTGCGTCTTTGCATCCTCTGAAGTTTGCTCAACGGGAGGAACCCCCGCACGCCACTTCTCTCCGTGTCAGTCTCAATCATCCCATTATTCAGCAACGCCCTTTATCCTTTTGTTCAAGTTTTATTTATGGTTATCCACAACACTTGTAGTTCACTGGCTGATACTCTAAGCTACAGACGACAACGACTGGCCAACCTGATTGATTTTCCTGCAATTCTTTGGTCAGGTAGCAGCAGTCCGCGTAACTTTCCAGCAAATGTTTTTCCGTTTCGTTCTAGCAGTCATTTCCTTTATTTTGCTGGGCTACCACTGCCAAATGCGGCAATTCGACTAGAATCGAGCAAGCTAGAACTATTCATGGAAGATCCCAAACCTAGCAGTGCCCTTTGGCATGGAGAAATGCCGAAGCGAGACGAGATTGCCCAAAAAATTGGGGCGGATGCTGCCAGACCAATGTCAGAATTAGAGTTTTGGGTAGAAGATGCAGCCACAATTGCTGTACAAGATGCTGCCACTTGGACGCAACAATCACAGCTTTTGAATAGATGGGTTTTACCGCAAAATCCACTCCAAGGAATTGACTTAGAGTTAGCCAAGGCAATTATTTCTCTGCGCCTTGTCCATGATGAAGGGGCATTGGCTGAGTTGCGAAAAGCCGCTGCTGTCACTGTTGCAGCCCACAAAGCCGGTATGGCAACGACACCTAAAGCAAAACTGGAAGCAGAAGTCCGGGCAGCGATGGAAGGAGTAATCATTGCGAATAATATGACTACTTCTTACAACAGTATTGTGACCGTTTACGGTGAAGTTTTGCATAACGACCAATATCATCACCCTCTGCAATCAAATGACTTAGTGCTGGCTGATGTCGGCGCTGAAACCGAGATGGGTTGGGCAGCTGATGTCACCCGCACTTGGCCCGTTGCTGGTAAGTTTTCACCCACTCAAAAAGATATTTATAATGTTGTGCTGGCAGCTCATGATGCTTGCATTGCTAAAATACGTCCTGGTGTGGAGTATAGCGATATTCATCTGCTAGCTGCCACAGTCATAGCTGAAGGTTTGGTAGATTTAAGCATTCTGCAAGGAAATGCTGAAGATTTAGTAGAAATGGATGCCCACGCGCTCTTTTTTCCTCACGGTATCGGTCATTTACTGGGTTTGGATGTCCATGATATGGAAGATTTGGGGGATTTAGCAGGATATGAAGAAGACCGTCAAAGAAGCGATCGCTTTGGTTTGAGCTACCTGCGCTTAAATCGTCCCTTGCGATCGGGAATGTTAGTCACAATTGAGCCAGGTTTTTATCAAGTACCAGCAATTTTAAATGATACTAATCTGCGTTCAAAATATCAAAATGTCGTCAATTGGGAGCGTTTATCTGAATTTGCTGATGTCCGAGGTATTCGTATTGAAGATGATGTTTTAGTTACAGCATCAGGCAGTGAAGTTTTAACAGCCGCATTACCAAACGATCTTGATACTATAGAAAATCTTACTAATTCATGAGGCAGTACGGTGAGCCACACAGGAGCGTCATCCCTGCGCCGTCAGGCATTCCCGCAGGGTAGGATAATTTGTAATGAAGGGGCGCAAAGCTTTGCACCCTTACTCAGATTGATTCTGGGTTTTCAGGTTTGAATCTGTAGCTTTTCTTTTTTAATTAATCTAATTATTTACCTCTGAGCGCTTTAGAAACTGCCAGAAATCGGCAACAGCCGAACTGGCACGACGATTGGGAATCCATGACCAAGATTGCTTCTTGCCTGCTAAATAGAACCTAGGAGAAGTTGCATAGCTGGAAATGTATAGCAAAATCTCCAAATCGAGACTTGCCGCACAGAAGTCAAACGTATCGCTAAACCACATAACCTGCAAGCCATAGATGCGTGCTAGTTCAGCTAGTTCAGAGGCTGCTTCCCGATTGATGAGGCTCTGGGCTTGTATCTGCATATGATTGCTAATAATGTAACGGAATGCCTGCTTGTAGAGATGTCCAACCCAACTTTCCGACCAGAATACCTTGGAGTTAGATATCTGGCTGAATACCCGACCTGCTAAATCTTTGTGACATTCCAAGAAAACTTCTTGACAATGCAATCCAAAAACCCCCACAACCAAACATTGAGGTGGCGGACTTTCCCCATCTTCCAACTGATAACTATAGTACTCGTATAAACTTTCCAGATCCGGTGAAGCATCCTCCACAAAAGCACACCAAGGCACGCGTTCGCCCCACCCGCTTTGAGAAGTGTCTACAACGAACCCAGGAGCAGCTACACCCATTCTCAACAGAAAATTACGATAATCTAATGGCAAAGTCAGCGCTGAGACTTGATAGACAAGCTCAGCAAAAGCATCTATCTGTGCTACAGAAGCTCCTTGAATTTCTTGAGGGAAGTTTGGGCGGTAGCGGGCAATCAGTTGAATAAAGCCCTCAATACTGCGATCGCACATAATAGACATCGCTCTATTGTATTACGTCCCCTACATTGAAAGTTTGCCCTTCTATTGTAACTCGATCGCCTGATACTAATTTTCGTCCTCGTCGGGTTTCAACTGTGCCATTGACTTTTACATCACCATCAATAATCATCAGTTTAGCTTGCCCTCCAGTTGGAGCTATACCTACCAACTTTAAAAACTGGTCGAGTTTAATCATGTTACGACTTGTGCTAAATTTGGCTGCTACGACTAGTACTTAAATCAACTAGCAAGTTCTCATAAATTTGCCAGTTAATACCTGAGAGGTGAATACTGCGAGTTAAATTAAAGTGTTGCTAGTCATAGCGATAAGTGATGTATTGTCGGGAGCATCTCAGTTTTTGAAGTAGCTCAAACCGACAATAATCCATTGAGGTAAGCACAGCGATGGGCAAGGACTTGAGGCACATTTTTTCGTTTCCATTGTGCGCCTGAAATCTTTGTTCGACGGTCAATTTGTTTAACGGCAGATTCAACCGAACCAGAACCAATTGAACAAATTTGTTCAGCTTGATAATATTCGTAATTGATAATACGATTACGATGCTTATCCAGATAACGGCAAAAGTTTTGTACTTGTTTACCTTTACAATCGGTAAATAGGGCAATAGTAGCCTCAACTTGACCTTTCCATAGTAAAGTCTGTGCTTGTTTCAACCGCCTTTGTGAACCCCCAACTTTATGGAGGTTTTCTATTAAATGAAACCAATCAAGTACTTCCCGACGTTGAACATCAGGGGCTAGTTGGTCAATGATATTCCAAATGCCGTCATGTCCATCACCGATACAAGTGACTGTGTTGGCTAGTGGTTGTTCATTAACCCAATTGATCAAAACCTGATTATCTTGAAATGAGGTTCCAACGGTTTCATTGTGATGTAAGCTAATAACTTTATATCCCAGCCAAGCACTTATTTCACCTTTAGGAGTCCGCACACGGATGTTGCCACCCCTTCGGGGTTCGCCAGTCCACTCGGCGGCATAGCCGCACGTGTGGCTGGACTCACCATCAACACTTAGTTCTTCAATTGTCTGTTTTGATATCGGTAATTCAAAATTCTGACGATGCACTAATCTCTGTTGGCTGCTATGAGAAACTTGTACGCCTGTAAAATATTCAACGTCTGATGCCGCATCTTCATAGCTGACATTCGCACTTACCCTTAAACAACAAGTTTCTAGATATGGACTCAGTTGGGTACTCGCTGCGACTTTTAACTCAACAGCTTGTTTGTTCGTTATTGGTAACTCTCCAAGGATGCTTTTGAGCCGTCGCTGGTATCCTGCACTTGTACCTGTAACTGTTTCGATAAAAAAACCCCTACTTCTGGCATAACGTGCTTCTGCATTTGACTCCGCACTGTTTCTTCAATTCCTGCAAGTGTGTCAAGCTTTTCTTTTGACGTATCTTCGTACAATATTTTAGCGATTGCCTGAATATGTTCTTGAAGAGCTTGCTTTTGTTCTGGGGTCATCGGTAGTTAAATACACTCGTCTTACTTATTCTGACTGATTTTCGCCATCTTTGCAAAAAACTGGGATGCTCCCACAGGAGAAGCAGTAGCACGAAATCTATTAACTAATTCTGTTGCAGTCAGTTTAGCTTCCTCTTGTTCTGAGGATTGTTGAGTTGTGTTGAGGTCAATGCCATTTTCAAAGGCAGAAAAACAAAATCCTACTGTTTCTACATTCCCTAAACAGGCAATAAATTTTGACCATGTAAGCAAAGGTTCAGGTTCTAGAGTGACGATAGGAACCGAAATGAACTCTTGATTTTTTCCAATATCTGATTTATCAGAATCCTCTATTGCATCTTCATCCCAGATTTTTTTAACCAACTTAGAATTAAAAGTTCCAGGTGTCAGAGAACGCAATTGCACGGCAACTTCTGAAGCAAGAGATGTTCGTTCCCAAAGCTGTTCGGGAAGCAGTTGAAGAATTGTAATTAAACCAGTTTTACCCCACAAATTTAGTACTGGATTAATCCACCTTTCTCGCCAAGCAGGAGAAATACAGTCACTCACTAATAAAATTAAACGCTGTCCCTTGGGGTCAATCAATACTTCAGGTCTATAAGGAGTAGAATCACAAGCACTTGTATTATTTTTCGATTAACTTTTCTTTTTTATGGTTGGTTTCCTGATTGTCTATAGATTCCAAATCCAGATTCGGAGAATCATCATTAGTCGCTGTACTGGTTAACATATAAATAGCATTTAACAATTGATCTGTTGCCAATTCTCCCTTCTCACAGTGGTTGTAAAAATTATTAATAAGTTCCTCGGCTTTTTTATAAACTTTATTGTTTTGATTGCGGAAACTTTTATTTTTTTAAAATGTGCTTTTACAATATTACCTAATTCTTGTTCGCTTGGCTGTGATAAATCTAATCTTAAACAGCGTCGTAAAAAAGCAGGAGGAAATTCTCGTTCTCCATTACTAGTAAGAACCACAGATGGAAACTCTTTATATTGTATTTTCCCTTTGATAATGGTTACGGGCTTGTTATCATATGTTTGGATAAAAACTTCAGAAGATTTATCAGCTATCCTTGTCAATTCAGGAATCTCAAATTCTCCTTCTTCAAAAACATTTAATAAATCATTAGGTAAATCAATATCACTTTTATCTATTTCGTCAATTAATAATACTCTAGGTTGCCTAGGTTCCTTAGAAGAAAGACATAAAGCTGTTCCTAAAGGCCCTAATTGTATGTACTTTCCGATTTCGCCTAAATTATCATCAGCCCTAGCTTTAGCATCTTGTAATCTTGAAATAGCATCATAAGAATATAATCCTTGCTGTAAGTTAGAGCGAGTAGTAATGTTCCAACGCAATACCTTTCCTAGATTTAATTCTTGAGCCACTGCATAAGCTAAAGATGTTTTTCCTATTCCTGGCTTTCCTGAAACTAACAACGGACGACGCAAATACAGTGCTGCATTTACAAGCTCTATTTCATTTTCTCGCACTTGATAAGTTATACCTTTTTCTTCTTTATCAAAGCTACGCCAGCTAGGAGGGTCGGGCAAGCGTAATATTTCGTCGTGAGGCTTTTCAGGAGTTCCTTTAAAAATTTTCCAGGTTGTCATAATGGATTTTCATTCATAATCAATATGGGGTAGCAATAGCTCAGGATCTTCCCAGAGAATAGAAAGATGATGGCCAATATGGTTATCCTTATGGATATCTACAGCATCTTTACGTTTTTCGTGTATAAGCTTAGGTAAATAATGAGTCTTCTGTTGAGTTACCACTGAAACAACAAAATGAGAAATACAGATTCAGCCAAAATCTCAAAATCTATGAGTTTTTAATACTCTGTATAAATAAAAATAAACCTTAATCTTATTTTTTCTTTATAGATTAATGGAATTGAGAGTAAGCGATCGCAATTGTCTCAATTACTTTTTCTTGTAGATTTTTGATGAATGATGACTTGAAGCCAGATAGTAGAGATATCAAAAATAAAAATTTCTACACAAATGACGGTCGATCGCCCAAATACAGGAAGGTATACAGTTGCTCAAGTCGGGGTGAAAACTACTAAGCTGGTAAATAGCACGTTTAAAATTTGCAGGGAATTCTGAATCGCATTCATTGGCTGTTCTGACTTCCCCACTGGCTAACTACTTGTAATTACATTATGTTTGAAGCTCTATCTGACCGTTTAGAAGCCGCCTGGAAGAAACTGCGGGGGCAGGATAAAATTTCTCAATCCAACATTCAAGACGCTTTGCGGGAAGTGCGCCGCGCCTTGTTGGAAGCAGATGTCAACCTCCAAGTAGTCAAAGATTTTATTAGCGAAGTTGAAGCCAAAGCTCAGGGATCTGAGGTGATTGCTGGCGTGCGGCCTGACCAACAGTTCATCAAAATTGTTCACGATGAGCTGGTACAGGTGATGGGAACAGAAAATGTTCCCTTAGCAGAAGCCCAAGAACAACCCACCATTGTGTTGATGGCTGGGTTGCAAGGTACTGGTAAAACCACGGCTACTGCCAAGTTAGCCTTACATCTACGTAAGTTAGATCGTAGTTGCTTGTTGGTAGCGACAGACGTGTATCGCCCAGCAGCAATCGATCAGTTGGTGACATTAGGTAAGCAAATTGATGTGCCAGTCTTTGAACTGGGAAGCGACGCTGACCCAGTAGAAATTGCCCGCCAAGGTGTAGAACGTGGTAGGGCAGAAGGCGTAAATACAGTAATTATCGATACTGCTGGCCGTCTGCAAATTGACGAAGACATGATGGCGGAATTAGCCCGCATCAAACAGACAGTCCAACCCGACGAAACTTTGTTAGTCGTGGATGCCATGACTGGTCAAGAAGCAGCAAATCTCACCCGTACCTTCCACGAGCAGATTGGGATTACTGGAGCGATTCTCACCAAGCTGGATGGTGATAGCCGTGGTGGTGCAGCGCTGTCAGTGCGGCAGATTTCGGGAGCGCCGATTAAGTTTGTGGGCGTGGGTGAAAAAGTCGAGGCACTACAACCATTTTATCCCGATCGCATGGCATCCCGAATTCTGGGAATGGGCGATGTCTTGACCTTGGTAGAAAAAGCCCAGGAAGAGATTGACTTGGCAGATGCCGAGAAAATGCAGGAGAAAATCCTGTCAGCGAAGTTTGACTTTACTGACTTTCTCAAGCAGCTGCGTCTCCTGAAGAATATGGGATCGCTGGGAGGCATCATGAAGATGATTCCGGGGATGAACAAGCTCTCAGATGACCAACTGAAGCAGGGAGAAACCCAGTTGAAGCGCTGTGAAGCGATGATCAACTCCATGACTCGCCAAGAACGCCACGACCCAGATTTATTAGCAAGTTCTCCGAGTCGGCGGCGACGAATTGCTTCTGGTTCCGGCTATAGAGAATCTGATGTGAGCAAACTCGTGGCTGATTTTCAAAAAATGCGATCGCTCATGCAGCAAATGGGTCAAGGTAGCTTCCCCGGTATGCCAGGTGGAATGTTTGGCGGTGGCGGTATGGGTAACGCTTTAGCAGGTGGAGGAAATCGTCCTGCCCCTGGATGGCGAGGTTATACTGGCGGAGCAAGCACGAAAAAGAAAAAGAACAAAGATAAAAAGAAAAAAGGTTTCGGTAATCTTTAGTTCATAGTCAGTAGTCAATAGTTGAATATTAATTGGAGTGTTGACTGTTGATTTTTGACCCTTGACCAATAGCAGTGAACCTTAAGCTAGTGCTAAAATTAGCATTTCAGCAGAACTACAAATAGGAGAATGATTCCTCAACCATGATCAAACTGCGCTTGAAGCGATACGGTAAAAAGCGGGAAGCGAGCTACCGCATTATCGCCATTAATAGCCTCGCTCGCCGCGATGGTCGTCCCCTAGAAGAACTGGGATTCTACAATCCTAGAACTGATGAAGTGCGACTAGACGTTCCCGGCATCGTCAAGCGACTACAACAAGGCGCTCAACCCACTGACACCGTCCGTCGCATCCTAGTAAAAGCTAATGTTTTTGAACAGGTCAGTGCCCCAGCCGCATCCTAAGGTTGAAATCAAATCCGTGACAGCTAGTCCTAACTACGTTGAGCTGGTACGGTTTTTGATACAACCGTTCTTAGAATCTCCAGAAAGTTTAAGCGTCGATTGTGAAATTTCTCAGACCCTCAACCGGGCTTGGATTCGCATCGCCTTTGACAGCACAGATAAAGGAAAAGTGTTTGGTAGAGGAGGACGCAATATTCAGGCGATCCGGACAGTAATTGCCGCAGCTGCCGCAGCTGCTGGGCAGTCGGTATACTTGGATATTTACGGCAGCGCTACTCCAGGCCGAGAAGGTACGTCTTTTGATGAAGACGGGGAAGAGCGATCGCCACCTCCTAAAACGAGGGAACGAGGTGGAAATGGTCCTAGTAGACCTATTGCTAAACCCCGTTTCCGTTAAGTTAAAGAGAACAAATCTGATACAAGATGAAGGGTGAAGGATGAAGGAGAAAGGATAAAATTCCACACTTCATACTTCATACTTCACACTTCAGATAACTCTGTAAGGAGGTGACACTAAGCAGTGGCTGAAGTCCGTTTAGGAGAAAATGAGTCGATTGATTCTGCATTAAGATGTCTTAAAAAGAAAATTCAAAAAGCCGGGATTTTATCTGAAGTGAAGCGCCGGGAAAGATACGAAAAACCCAGTTTGCGTCGTAAACGCAAAGCTGAAGCCTTACGCAAAGGTGTTCGCTACTAAATACAAACAATGTCTTTGGTTAAAGTAGCTAACCTATGTCAATTTTGTAAGTGAAGTTTTGAGGACATTCTTAGCTCAAATTTACACAAAGTAGAGACGCAAGTACTTATGTCTCTACTTTTCTTCCCTGAGTTGGGGTAAAATTCAAAATTAAATCATAATATGTCAAGAATTGCAGTATCCCTAATTCCTTGAGTTAACCAATATACAAAAGTATAATTTTAAATTTGGTAATAATTTTAACCAAAAAAATCAATTAAACTTTTGCCGAAATTAGTAGTATTAAAATTTATTATAAAATAGTATAAAAATCAGTTCTAAAAATTACACTTTTACGCCTTGTCAGGAAAATATTATCTTTTGTCAAAAACAGCATCCTCAGAAATTAAGAAATACTTATGGCAGATGCCTTAATAATTCAGCTGCCTAACATTCCTAGTGCGATCGCTCTAGCAGGTGATGGTGAAGAAAATCTGAAAATTTTATCGCGGCAAACAGGAGCTAGCTTAGTACTACGCGGACAGGAAGTACACATTTCTGGCACCGAAGCGCAAAAAGACCTAGCTTCACGATTAGTGCGATCGCTTGAAGACCTCTGGATTAAAGGCAATACTATCTCCAGTGCCGACATTTTAACAGCTCGTCAAGCCCTAGATAGCCATCGAGAAGACGAACTACAAGAATTACGGCGAGATGTCTTAGCCAAAACTCGTCGAGGTGAAGAAATTCGTGCTAAAACCTTTCGACAGCGGCAGTACATTGATGCCATACGTAAGCGCGACTTGACTTTTTGCATCGGGCCTGCTGGTACTGGCAAGACTTACCTTGCTGTTGTTGTCGCGGTGCAAGCACTTTTAGCCAACCAAGTAGAAAAACTGATTTTAACTCGTCCTGCCGTAGAAGCAGGTGAAAAACTTGGCTTTTTGCCCGGAGACTTACAGCAAAAAATTAATCCTTATCTACGCCCACTTTACGATGCTATTTATGAATTCATCGATCCAGAAAAAGTCCCCAATTTAATGGAACGCGGTGTAATTGAAGTTGCACCATTAGCCTATATGCGGGGGCGCACTTTGAATAATGCTTTTGTGATTGTGGATGAAGCCCAAAATACCACACCCGCTCAGATGAAAATGGTTTTGACTCGTTTAGGCTTCCGTTCCCGGATGGTGATTACAGGTGATATTACCCAAACCGATTTGCCCCTTAACCAACAATCAGGCCTAACAGTGGCTTTGCAAATTTTAAAACATGTTGAAGGTATTACTTTTTGTGAATTCTCCCAGCGAGATGTCGTGCGTCATCCTCTAGTTCAGCGCATTGTTGCTGCTTATGAACAATACGAAAAATAGTCAGTAGTCATTGGTCAGTGGTCAGTGGCTAATGACAACTAACAACTAACAACTGACTATTGTACAGACGCGATTAATCGTGTCTCTACTACTAACAACTAACAACTAAATTATGAGTACTAATTTGAAAGACTTTTTAGAAGCTTGCGAAGATCTGGGAACTTTGCGTTTAATTGTCACTAGTAGCGCTGCTGTCTTAGAAGCACGCGGCAAGGTAGAAAAGCTATTTTATGCTGTGTTGCCTAAAGGTAAGTATGCGAACATGCACACCGAAGGATTTGAGTTTCACTTGAATATGGACAAAATTATTCAGGTAAAATTTGAAACTGGTGAAGCAAAAAGGGGTAACTTTACGACCTACGCTATCCGGTTTTTAGATGAAAAACAAGAGCCTGCTTTAAGTCTATTTTTGCAATGGGGTAAACCGGGAGAATATGAACCAGGTCAGGTAGAAGCTTGGCAGGCTTTACGGGAGAAATATGGAGAAGTCTGGGAACCTTTACCAGCAGAGATTTAATAACAAAAGCAGGGAAAAAAGACGCGTCTCCCCATCTGTGCGTCTTCTTCCCTCTCCAGTTTCCAAATACTTAGCTGATTTTAATCACTTTATCAGGTCTAATTCAGGGCGATCGCCGACTTTAGTGATGGAGGATTCCTCTACTAGAGTAGATTGGCGCTTAATTAGAAAATAATAGATGTATGAACAAACGCTATTTTTTAGAGGCTAGTGCTGTATTAGTTGGGGCAGCCTTTTTATCACGCTATATCAATATCAATCAGAGGTCGGAAATCATGGCAACTTCTAATACTGAGTTTGAAATTAGCAAACCTGAAGAAGAGTGGCGGACAACTTTATCGCCGGAACAGTTTCGTGTCTTGCGGAAACATGGGACGGAACGAGCTTTCACCAGCCCACTTGATAAGCAATATGTGAATGGTACTTATCTATGCGCTGGCTGTGAACTACCACTGTTTACATCTGACACCAAATTTAATAGTGGTACGGGCTGGCCCAGTTTTTTTCAACCAATTGAAGGCGCAATTGGCATGACTGTAGATAAGTCGCTTTTTATGACCAGAACTGAAGTACATTGCCATCGCTGTGGTGGACATCTGGGTCATGTGTTTGATGACGGCCCTGCACCCACTGGCAAGCGCTACTGCATGAATGGTGTCGCGCTGAAGTTTATTCCTGCCTGAGATACCGCGATAATATCTACATAGATCCTTGCAGCTTGTTGTCAGACATGGCACTGCCTAGTGAAATCATAATTGGTGGAATAAAGCAAGCGATCGCACCTCATCCACATCTCAACTTTAGATTTAAGATGTGGATGATTTTTTATGAATTTTTATAGTTAATCTTAGTCCAATACGATTCAGTTAATAAAAAAAGTAGGTTTGGTTAAGCGGAGCGCAACCCAAACTACCTTAGTTTTCAGCCTTATCCGAACGGTATTGAATCTTAGTCAAGCGATCGCAAAGGTATCACTTACGGTCAGAGATTTGATTATTTTTACTGTAATAAGCGCATCTTCGGAGAAAATTAAGTATAAGCACTTAAAACATAAACATAAAATAAAGTTATACCAACGTAAGATGCAGCAATTACGGGTAAAGTTGTCGTTAGTGCCAATACTGATGCTACTAACGGTAAGTAGTACAGCACACTTAGCATTGGCTGGAGGATTTGCTCTCAATGAACAAAGTGTAAAAGGTTTGGGAAATGGCTTCGCTGGAGGTGCAGCCAGCGCCGAAGATGCCAGCACCATTTTTTTTAATCCCGCTGGGTTGACTCGCTTAACAGGCAATTCTATTATTGGGGCTTCTTATGTAATTTTTCCCACAGTCAGTTTTAAAAACCAAGGTTCTACTGTGGCTACAGGCGCGCCATTGTCCGGTAACAATGGAGGCGATGCAGGTGTTGATATTGTTGTGCCTAACTTCTACGCTGCCTGGAGCCTTTCGGATACCGTGAAAGCAGGTATTGGCATCAACGTTCCTTTTGGATTGGCTACAACATATAACCGAGATTGGGTTGGGCGTTACCAAGCGGTAGAGTCCAGTCTCACCACTATTAATATCAATCCCAGCATTGCTGCTAAATTGACAGATAACTTTTCTGTGGGTGCGGGTCTGAATATACAATATGCCGAGGCAAAACTTTCTAATGCGATCGACTTTGGTTCAATTGGTCGGAGTGTAGGCTTACCTACCCAACCTCAACAAGCAGATGGTTTTGTTAAAGTTACTGGCTCTGATTGGAGTGTGGGTTACAACTTGGGAGTAATGTACGAACCGACCAAAAGCACGCGCATTGGTTTAAGTTACCGTTCTCCCATTACCCAAGATATCCGAGGGAATGCCGACTTTACAGTTCCGGCAAGTGTCACAGCACTTACACGAGGTGGACGGTTCACAGACACAGGTGCAACCGCCGTTTTAAATTTGCCCGATACCCTGTCACTTGCTGTTTACCAAGAACTCAATCCCCGTGTTTCGATTGTCGGTGATGTTACCTGGACAAACTGGAGCCGTTTTCGGGAATTACGAGTGACCTTTGCTAACCCAAACGAACCAGATAGTGTGCAGCCAGAGAATTGGAATGATACTTACCGTTTTGGGCTTGGAGTTAATTACGCTGTTAATGAGACGTTGATACTACGGACTGGTGTTACCTACGATCCTAGCCCTATTAGTGATGAATTTGTCACTGCTCGATTGCCTGGTGGCGATCGCACCTTGCTAGGGTTTGGTGCCAGCTATCGACCTTCTAAGTCACTCAGTTTTGACATTGGTTATACCCATGTTTTCTCCAACGATAGCCCTATTAACGAGTCAAACTCCACAAGGAATACGTTAAAAGGTGAATTTGAGAGCGAAGTTGATATAGTAGGGGTTCAACTAAATTGGCAGTTTTAGCTAGATCGCGCACTTACCATACTGAACGCAGATATCAATAGACTTATATGTTGAAAATAGCGACTGCTGAATGCCAGTTACTTCAACGGGGAGGCAGCCGCGTGGGCAGGTTTCCCGACTTGAGCGGACTGCCTCACCACGAAACTGGCTCCTGATGATTAAGAGATAATTTCATGCCCTGGTTATGGGCGCGATCGCAGCCTATCTTGTAAATAGAGAATGGGGTGGGGAGTAGGAAAAAATCTTTTTCACCTTTCTAAAACAACTACTTTGGGGATGAATTTTGCTCTTTCATATTTCATACTTCTGACTTCATCCTTTAGTAGACTGTTCTAGCTCTAACCCGAAGTTAGTATGAACTTGAGGAACTTGTGAGGATAAAAAGTAGGATTGTTGCTTTACTAAAATTTACAATTATGAATTGATTGCTTTAGGCGTTTCCTCACAAGTTCCTCAAAATGTTTTTTTAAATTGAGAGCATAAACAACACCAGCAATAGTTGAAGGAACTCTCACAAACAAATTATTTTGCTTATATTTGTTTACAGTCAACAGTCATTAGTTATCAGTCAACAATTACAATATGTCTATCTCTACCGCCATCCAACAAACCATTCAAGCAATTACAGAAATAACTTCACAAGTAATTAACTACATCTTAGGTGCAGTCAGTAGAATTTTTGGACCTAGAGATGATAACTATCCATCAACAGGTACTCAACCCTTTGAGGGCGATCCTCCTAAGAAAAAGCATTATTGAATTAGGCATAGGCAAACCATTTTGTCACCCGCAACAGAGTATTCTCTAAGTTGAGAACTTTTTTAACTCATCACTGATTAGTTGAAAGGTGAGTACAATGAATACTATTAGGAAGATTAACAATGAGTTAGCGATCGCGGGACAAATTACACCAGAGCAATTCCAACATATTGCTGAGGATGGTTATAAATCCGTACTCAACCTACGTTTAGCAAATGAAAAAGGTATGCTAGATTGCGAGCAAGAGAAAATAGAAATATTAGGTTTGTTTTATGTTAATCTTCCTACGAAAGCCGAAGAAATTAATCATCAAGTGGCACTTCAAATCTTTAAAATAATTAATCAATTACCTAAACCTATCCTGATACATTGCGATAATTCCCTACGTTCAGCAGCAATAGTATTATTGTATATCGCAACAAAACAGGGTATTGCTTTTGAACAAGTATTTCAAATAACTATTAGAATAGGTTTGCTCTAACTAATAATTTGATTGAATTATTTTTTGATGTTTAGTTATATTATGTATATTATTAATGGATTTAATCTATATAAAATTTCATTAATTTTAAATGATTTGGGGTGCTAAAAATGCCTAAAAATCTCGTAAATGTAACAATACCAATAGTGACTCAAGAGCTTGAAAATATTCTAGTAACTTATCCTCATCATCCATATCAAGAAGCTTTTGCACATCCTGATTTACGACAAATTTTAATGGCTTATATTCTAAATAGAATTCCTAATCATTACATAACAGTTGATGAAGCAGAAAAACAAGTATTCACAACCTCAGATTGTCTGCGACCTTTTTTAGAACAAACATTGCATATAAAAGCAGTAATTCACCAAGGAATAGAGAAAGTTTTGTGCGAACAAGCACATGAGGTTAACCGCCATATTCCAGAAGTAGTAGATCCATCTCGTGTCGCGTCGCATTGGTTTGGCTAGGGAAGTAGGCAGGAGTTAGGAGTTATTCTCTTTGTCTTTGCGTCCCCTCATCTCCCCTACTCCTCCTACATTGGACAAGTACTAGTTGTGCGCTCTATGAGATTTTGATGAATAAAGTGTTGTAATTTTTGTCTCTAAGTAAAGTGGTACATTAGCATTTTCAAGACTCGCTTGTTTTTCATCAGATGTTTCTAAATAATTCAAATCATTAATTTTATTCACAACCTGAGATGAAGCTAGGTTACTAGAAGTATTAACAGAGGAATTGATACTTATTGGTGTCTTCCCAGTTGTAGATAAGGGCACAGATGAAACTTGGCTATTTTCTTTGATTAAACGGCTGTAAGTTCGTTGAGGAATAAAGTGGAGTGGATTGTAACCAACAAAACGCAAAATCAGCACACAAGCCCAGGAATATCTACCTTCAGTAATAGCTGCTATAATTTGATTCAATTGTTCAGGAGTAATGATACTGTGAAAATTTCTTTGAGAAGAAATATGGTAGTTCATGAGTAACCCTGAGATAAATTGCTCAACTAGAGGTTTATAGATTGATGCCGCCTTCTTAAGATATTCTGCAATAGGTCAATCATAGATTTCAGTTGGTATTAACCTATTTAAATATGAAGCGATCGCTCCTTCCAACTCTTAATCCTAATAAAGTCTTAGGCATTCCTCGCTTCTTGATCTTGTCTTGCTTTATTAATAGCAACAGGCATTTAATTGACCAAACATTTTTTGAAACAAAGCTTCATGTTGAAAAAATTGAGTTTGGTAGAGAGATTTGAATGTTAGTTTCATAGCAACTGTCTAAAAATTAGAGACTTTGCTTTTTATAATTATATTTACTACTGACAAAAGTTTGTAATTACTAATTCAGATTCTCTTAATTAATACAGGTTTTGGAGTTTATATTTTTTGTCACAATTTAGCGCATTTGTATTAAATATCAATCTCTGATTAACTCTGTTTTTGCTGTTTCAATTCTATGGTTAACTAAATTGAAAGTTTTAATTTAAAGGTAATTAGCTAGTAATTACTACAAATCTAAACTTTTAAACAAGCATTGTTTAAATATCTATTAAAATTCTGAATAGTAAACACAGTGCTATTACGTTTTTATTTGCAGCAAAACCCATGCTAGCTAAATGATGAAGTTACTTTTAGTCTTGAGTTTACTTGAATAAATCCACTTAAGCACTAACTTATTAAAGACTGTTCAAGCTAATTAGCGATGAGTAATTACAAAAAGTTTCTTTAGCAATTGCTGAGTTTTGAATTCAAAAAATGTATAACTCATAACTCTTCCTTTACTTATTAAGAATTACCATCTCAATATCTAATTTCCAATACTTGAACCGCCGAAGTCAGTGTTATGTCTGAGATACGTGCCTAATATATATAGAATACTATTAATTAACAGGCATCTCAGCCAAATTGGCACTTTTTTGAAGAAACAGTCAGTATCACTGGTGGGGCAATGGGGGAGATGGGGAGATAAGTGTAAAGACGGTTTCCCTCCGGGCGAACTTCCCCTATTACAGACGCTACGCGAACGGAGAAACAAGGAGACAAAGAGAACAACTTCTGACAACTGACTAGATTGGGATGAGAAAATTCTTTTTAGGTTTCATACCAAAGCTAGAAGCAAAAGACTTTCCGGTCTATCTACCATACAAAAGTTAAAAGGGAAATGTACCTCTGAACACCCGTGAAGTAAAACCAGAGTTGTTGAGGAGAGAACCATGAGGTCGTGACCTAGCTATATTTTTGGAATTTGTTATGTATGAACTGTTCCAAGCTGTCTTAGACAGTGATGAAAAAACTGCTCTACGTCAGTTGCTTTCTACATTAAAAAGCGTCTCAGGGAAGCGTTACTTTCTGAGAAACGAGATTCTCCATACTTTTGCAGATTACTGTCAGCAATCCCAAAAGCCTGCCTACTTTTATCACTCTTCCTCTATTGGCAAACTAATTCACTACACTCATGAAATGATTCTGGAAGAGGAAAGTACGTGGTTTGTTGTCCGACAGAAGATTGCTAGCCAAGAAGTGTGGCGACTGATGTTCGACTTTTTTAAGTTCGAGCTGATGACACCCCAGGCGTTTTTAGATGCGAGCGATCGCCTAGTGAATCGCTACCAACCCCACATTCTCGAAATCGACCTCCATCCCTTTTACGAAGCTTCTCCTACGATTTCCGATTCCAGAAACATTGGTCAAGGTCTAGCTTTTCTCAACCGTTACCTGTGCGATCAATTATTGACCGATCCTGAATACTGGGTAGAGCTAATATTTCAAACATTACATCACTTGCAATACGATGGCATTCCCCTACTAATTAGCGATCGCATCAACTCAGCTATCGACCTCGCCAAACAAATCAAGCCAGCCCTCAAGTTCCTCAGCCAGCGTCCCGCTAATGAACCCTACGCAGAATTTCGCTTTTACCTCCAAGAACTCGGTTTTGAACCAGGATGGGGCAACACTGCGGTGCGAGTGTGCGAAACCTTAGAACTCCTTGAGCGATTGATTGACAGCCCACAACCTGCCATCCTGGAAGCATTTGTTGCCCGCGTTCCTGCTGTTTTTCGGGTTGTTCTCATTTCTATACACGGTTGGGTTGGTCAACAAGATGTTTTGGGACGAGATGAAACACTCGGTCAAGTTATCTATGTCCTCGAACAAGCGCGCAGCTTAGAAAACAAATTGCAAGCAGAAATTAAACTCGCCGGTCTTGACGTGCTGGGTATTCAACCCCATGTGATTATTCTTACCAGACTCATCCCTAACTGTGACGGCACAGACTGCAATCTGCGCGTTGAAAAAGTCCAAGATACTGAAAATGCCTGGATATTGCGCGTTCCTTTTCGGGAATTTAATCCTGAAGTTACCAATAATTGGATTTCTAAATCTGAGATTTGGCCTTATCTAGAAACATTTGCTCAAGACGCAGAAAAGGAACTGCTAGAACAATTCCAAGGACGACCTAATTTAATAATTGGCAACTACAGCGATGGCAACTTAGTAGCATCTCTCCTATCCCGCAGGCTGAAAGTTACCCAATGCAACATTGCCCACTCCCTAGAAAAACCTAAGTACCTATTTAGTAATTTATATTGGCAAGATTTAGAAGACCAATATCACTTTTCGGCACAATTTACCGCCGATGTAATTAGCATGAATGCTGCCGATTTTATCATTACTTCATCCTGCCAAGAAATTGTCGGGACACCAGACACTATGGGCCAGTACGAGTCTTATAAGTGTTTTACTATGCCCAATTTATATCATGTGGTCGATGGGATTAATTTATTTAGTCCTAAGTTCAATATGGTACCACCAGGAGTTAGTGAGGATATCTTCTTCCCCTACAGTCAAACGCAAGACCGAGATCCTAGCTTGACAACACAAATTCATGACCTACTATTTAACCGCGAAGACTCTCAAATCTTTGGTCATTTAGACGATCCTGACAAACGCCCAATTCTTGCTATTGCTCCTATCAACTTTATCAAAAATCATACTGGTTTAGCTGAGTTATTTGGCAAAAATCAGGCTTTGCAAGAGCGTTGTAATCTGATCGTCGTAACCAGTAAACTGCATCCACATGAAGTTACTAAACCAGAAGAGACAGAAGAAATCCAAAGACTTCATGACATTATTCATCAGTATAATCTCTACGGTCATATTCGTTGGATAGGGATGCGTCTTCCTAGCAATGAAATCGGAGAAGCCTACCGAGTAGTCAGCGATCGCCAAGGAATTTATGTTCACTTTGCCCTCTTTGAATCCTTCGGACGCAGCATTTTAGAAGCTATGATTTCCGGCTTACCAACTTTTGCCACAGAATTTGGTGGTGCTTTAGAAATTCTTGATGATAGAGATAACAGATTTCATATTAACCCTACAGACTTAGAAGTAACAGCTCAGCAAATTTTGGATTTTATTAACCAATGCGATACTCAACCAGAATACTGGAGTGAAGTTTCAGAGTGGATGATTCAGCGAATTCGTAACAGATACACTTGGAAAATACACACCAGCCAACTATTATCGCTTGCCAAAATATTTAGTTTTTGGAACTTTGTTGCCCCGGAAAATAATGAAGCCAGGGATCGTTATATGGAAACCTTATTTTATCTCATCTATAAACCTATAGTAGAAAATATTTTAGAACAGCACAAGTCGCTTCGCTCTAATTAAAAATTAATAATTAATAATTTAGTCACTATGTTAATGATGGATACAAAAAGTCTGGCTCGCTCTTTTATTTATACAGACTGGACATTAATAGAAACCCAGTTTGAACCTGACAAGTTGCACTCCAGAGAAACTATTTTCACAATCGGCAACGGTTATTTGGGAACACGAGGTAGTTTTGAGGAAGGCTATGTACGTGCATTGCCAGCTACTTTTATCTATGGTGTGTATAATGATGTTCCTGTGGTGTACACAGAACTAGTTAACTGCCCTGACTGGCTACCATTGGTAGTAATTGTCAATGGCGATCGCTTTCATCTCGACCGGGGTGAGATATTGCGGTACGAACGGCAGCTCGACTTGCGTTATGGTATTCTCAGTCGTTCTATACGTTGGCGCAGTCCAAGTGGACACACCATAGATATCCAATTTGAACGCTTTGCCAGTTTAGCCGACGAGCATGTGTTAGAGCAACGCTGCCAATTAACACCCTTGGATTTTGATGGATTGATTGAAGTTCAGGCCAGCATTAACGGCTATCCAGAAAATCAAGGTTTCAATCACTGGGAAAATATAGACCAAGGCAAAACCGAGCATGGAATCTGGTTGCACAGCCGCACCCGCAATTCTCTGATCGATCTCGCTATGGGGGCTAAAATGACAATATCGGGAACTGAAGCTTCGTTGCAAGTCAACACCGCACCTGGCTATCCTACCTTGAGCTCAACCTTCCTGGCGGTGGCGCAACAGACCATAACAGTAGAGAAACTTGTCACAGTTTTTACCTCGCGGGATATTGATACACCAGTCACCGCAGCTTTAGAAAAACTCGCGCACCTGCCAGACTACACACTACTGCTTAATGACCACAAACAGGCATGGGAGAGAGTTTGGCAGCAAAGTGACATCGTAATTGAGGGGGATACCACAGCGGCTTTTGCTGTGCGCTACAATCTTTTCCAACTGCTCATAGCTGCCCCGTGGCATGATGAGAGAGTAAGTATTCCCGCTAAAACCCTTTCGGGTTTTGGTTATCGCGGTCATATATTTTGGGATACAGAAATTTTTATTCTGCCCTTTTTTATTTTTACTCAACCAAAGGTAGCCCGCAACTTACTCAGTTATCGCTGCCATACCTTAAATGGCGCTAGACGCAAAGCATCCCACTCAGGATATAAGGGGGCAATGTATCCTTGGGAAAGTGCTGTTACAGGCGATGAGGTGACACCACGTTGGTCACTTCCGAATGATTTTTACGCTGAAGACGTGCGGATTTGGTGCCGCGATCGCGAAATTCACATCAGTGCAGATATTACCTACGCTATTTGGTATTACTGGCAAGCAACTAGCGATGATGAGTGGATGCGAGACTGCGGTGCAGAGATTATCTTAGATACTGCCATTTTCTGGAGTAGCCGAGTTGAGTATAATTCTCAATCCGATCGCTATGAAATTCGTGGGGTAATCGGAGCAGATGAATACCACGAGTTCGTACACAACAATACTTTCACCAACCGGATAGTGCAATGGCATTTAGAAAAAGCACTCATAGTCTATGATTGGTTGCGTCAAACCTTCCCAGAACGAGTTAAAGACCTAGAACAGAAACTGCAAATAACTTCCGAAGTGCGATCGCGCTGGCAAGACATCATCGCTAAAATGTGGATTCCTTACGACCCTTCAACAGGATTAATCGAGCAATTTGACGGATTTTTCCAATTGGAAGATATCAACTTGAAGGACTATGAACCACGCCAAAAATCGATGCAAACTATCCTAGGCATCGAAGGAGCCAACAGGCGGCAGGTACTCAAGCAGCCAGATGTATTGATGCTGCTTTATTTAATGCGAGCATCAGCAGAGTTTCCCTACAACCAGAAAACATTACAGGCTAATTGGGACTATTATGCACCCCGCACTGATATTACCTATGGTTCGTCTCTTGGCCCAGCAATTCACGCCATCTTAGCCGCAGATTTAGGCAAATTAGACGAAGCTTATAAACGGTTTATGCAGGCGGCAATGGTGGATCTCGAAGATAGTCGAGGTAACACCAAAGATGGAATTCATGGGGCTAGTGCTGGTGGCGTATGGCTGGTTGTAGTTTTTGGGTTCGGTGGTATCCAATTGACAGAAAATGGCCCTGTAGCCAACCCCCACCTGCCCAACAACTGGACGCGCCTAAAGTTTAAGTTGCACTGGCGCGGTCAATGGCATGAGTTCGATCTACATCAGGGACTGGGGACTGGGGACAAGGGGACAAGGGGACAAGGAGGACAGGGGGACAAGGGGAATTTATCACAAACACTCTCCGCGTCTTTGCGTTTCCCCTTCTTTGCGTCCTCTTCCCAATCCGAAAGCGAAGCAAACCACAACCCTGATATCCGAGGAGTTATCTTCGATTTAGATGGTGTTCTCACAGATACAGCAGAATACCACTATCTAGCTTGGCAGAAACTAGCAGATGAAGAAGGTATACCCTTTAATCGGCTGGCTAACGAAGCATTGCGAGGAGTATCCCGTCGCGCTTCGCTGATGCTAATTGTCAAAGACAGGCAGTATTCAGAAGCACAAATCCAGGAAATGATGGAGCGTAAAAACCGTTACTATGTAGAACTCCTGAAAAACATTACACAAGATGATTTGTTACCAGGAGCGATCGCACTTTTGGACGAATTACGGCAAGCTGGTATCAAGACAGCCATAGGTTCAGCGAGTAAAAACGCTCGCACAGTTTTGCAACGATTGGGCATTGCTGATAAAGTAGATGCGATCGCAGATGGTTATAGCGTACAGAAACCCAAACCAGCACCCGACCTATTTCTGTACGCTGCCAACCAACTAGGACTCGAACCAGCACAATCTGTCGTTATCGAAGATGCAGCCGCAGGCATTGAAGCAGCTCTCGCAGCTGGGATGTGGGCTGTAGGACTCGGTCCAGTTGAGCGAGTGGGAGCGGCTCATGTTGTTTTGCCCAGCCTAGCAGGTATCAAGTGGGCAGATATACAAGCCAAATTAAACGACGCTGCTAAACAAAAAAATGGTTGACTGATAACTGATGACAGTTAACAGTCAACAACTTCTATTTGTTTCCCTGATTCAATTTGTGTCTACGCAGTTTCACTAAAACTTTGACTCGCCGCTTGAATTGCTCAAAATCTTCTGCACTTGATTCTGTTTTCTGCCATGCTGGACGTTGCATTAGACGCTCAGACCAATCTTGAAGCTGAGGGTAATCATTGAGATTGACACCTAACCTCGGCAATAAAGATACTGCTACTCCAGCAACGATATCCGCTAAGGTTAACTGTTCGCTGCCAAAGAAAGTGCGATCGCCTAAAGTTCCTGTAAAAAATTTTAATACTTTATCTATGTGCTGTTTTGCTTGTGCAAATTGCGGTGAGTCTTCACTTTCATAAATGAGTGAAATCACTTGCGGAAATAATTCATTAGCAGTGACCATTTGCACCATCCGTACCGTTGCTAAGTCTTGAGGTTTGGTAGGTAGCATTGCAGGTGTTGGATATTTATTTTCTAAATAGTCTAGAATTGCTAAGGATTCTACAACTCGAAAACCATCATCCACCACAACTGGAATGTGATGAAAGGGGTTAATTGCTAGAAAATCTGGTTGTAATTGATCGCCATCTAAATTAATTAAGACTGATTCAAAATCAATTTCTTTTTCTAATAATGTGAGCCATACACGACGAGCATTAGGTGATAGGGGATTGTAGTAAAATTTGAGCATAAAAATCCTGAGCAAATTTCCTAAAAAAGACCGATAGGTTTGTAAAATTACAAAAATTTTTCTGTTTTTACAGTATTCAAATTTCCTGAGTAACTTGTTGATACTCTAAATATTTCTTCTGTAATTCTTCTGGAATTGCAATAGGACGGCCATTTTGCAAATTTACAAATGCACCTTTCTGCGTAGCTACTGCTGCTAATTCGTTGTTAGATAAAATTTCAGCTTGCACAGTCCATTTTAGTCGCCCTAAATTATTTAGCCATAAACGTCCAATCACTTGGTCAATAAGCTTGATTGGGCGTTTATATTCAATCTCAGTTCCTGCTAAAATTGGTACATATCCTTGTTCGATTTGTTTATCTATTTGCCAGTGTTCGTCTAAGAACTTTAAACGTAAATCCTCCAGCCATCTAATATAAACAATATTGCTAACAATTCCTGCAAAGTCAATATCATATGTCCTTACAGGTATTGTTAGTTCTACTTCTAGTGGTCTGTGCTGTTTGTTAATTATGAGCATGATTTCTCCTACAGTTTTATATTTTAAGACCGTTTGGCCTTTTTAATTACAAAAAAATGAGCGATATTAGAGTAATGTTATTTCAAACCTTGATATCACAAATTTTGCTCGCTCTATTCAATGGAATTTTGTAATTCTTATTGCTGCATATGACACACATTATCCTCTAATAGTAAGAAACTTTGCTCAACTTATTCTATGTACTCTTTTATTGATTGAATAGATTTAAAGATGACTTTCTATGTATTGATTGAGGTGATTAATTGTCCTTTGCATGTGAATAGAGTCTTCGTATAGTTTGCTCATCATCATAGCTCCTTCTAACATTGCGATTATGATAGTGGCGATTTCATCAGCATTTACCTCAGAGCGAATTTCGCCTTTTTTAATTCCTTTTTCAATAATTCTACAAATCAAGTGTCGCCAAGAGTTCATCGCTTGTTGAGCGCGTTCTTTTAACGCCGGATGAGCATCGTCACTCTCAACGGCAGTATTCAGTAATGGACATCCTCCCTTTATAGGTGGATTGTCTACATGGCTGCGAAATAAATCAATGATTGCCCGCAAACGTTCAATTGCATGATGTTTGTTTTTCAATGCGGCTCTGGTATGCTGATTGATAAGAGCGATCGCAAAGTCAAAAGCCTGTAATGCTAGCTCATCTTTGCTTTGGAAGTGATTATAAATTCCTCCTTTCTGTAATCCAGTAACACGCATGATATCTGACATGGACGAGCCAGCATACCCCTGTTGGTTAAACAGTTCAGCTGCTTGTTGTAGAATTCTG
Organism: Dendronalium sp. ChiSLP03b; assembly: GCF_034531165.2. Lineage (NCBI taxonomy): Bacteria > Bacillati > Cyanobacteriota > Cyanophyceae > Nostocales > Nostocaceae > Dendronalium > Dendronalium sp. ChiSLP03b. Next base: position 24,504 of record NZ_JAVRBR020000070.1, read on the forward strand.
GCTTTTGTTTCTTCGCCTTTAGACATCACAGTGTTTCCGACCGATTGGTCTGATTGAAATTAACATGATGGATGCATGAAAGTCAAGCTTTATTCAGTGGGACTGGGGACTGGTTATTTCCTCCGTTCTCCTTGTCTGCCTTGTCCCCCCTGTCTAAGCCTACGGTGTACACACAAGTCGAAGTAAAGTAATAAGAGCAGGGGTTTTGAGGAGTAAAAGGCAGTGGAAAATCCAATCAGAATACACGCGCAAGCAGTTAAGGGGAAAGCATTTGGAGACGGGCGACTCTCTAAAAGGGGGCAGCATTGTATGAAGCAATGGGAAAACATCAATCAGTGAGCATTCGCCAAATAAGTAAAAATAGAGCCGAACAAGTGGGATACTATCGGTTTTTGGAGAATCAGAATGTGACAATAGGGGAATTAGTGCGAAGTCTATCAGAGCACTGCGTAGCTCAGGTAGAAGGAAGGCATATATTAGCCATCAGTGATACAAGCGAAATTAACTTGCAATCTCATGTAGGCAGGTTGAAAGCTTTGGGTGTAGGTGTAGTAGGAAACAACATAGATATAGGATTTTATATTCATCCAACACTAGTATTAGATGCAGAGAATGGATTTCCCTTGGGGATAAGCACAGTAAAACTGTGGACGAGAGAGATTAACCATCAAGATAAGCATGAGCGCAACTACCAGGTATTACCAATAGAAAAGAAAGAATCATACAAGTGGCTAAGTTCTGCCGAAGAAACGCAAAAATGTTTAACTATTGGGAATGCCAAAATCGTGACTCACATCGCCGACCGCGAAAGCGATATGTATGAGGAATTTGCTACAGTCCCAAATCAAGACAATCATGTGCTGGTCAGAGCGCGCATTGACCGTCGCCTTTTAGGCAACAGCCAATCACTTTATACATACTTAGACCAACAGCCGAGCGAGGGGACTTACACAGTAGATGTTCCAGCAGATGCACGCATTAGTAGAACCGCAAGAGAAGCATTGTTAATTGTGCGCCGTGCAATGGTGAAAATTCAACGTCCAGATAAATTGAATGGGCAAGATTATCCCACTAGTGTGACACTTTATGCCGTGGAAGCCGTGGAAGTCAATCCGCCACTAGGTCAACAACCGATTCATTGGCGATTGCTCACCACCCACCAAATCGTTTGTTTAGAACAAGCACTACAGGTGATTCGATGGTACACCTGGCGATGGCGTATTGAACAACTGTTTGCCACCCTTAAAACTGCTGGTTTAAATCTCGAAGCGACTCAACTTGAGTCAATTGCTGCCATTCAACGACTGACTGTATTAGCTTTGTCTGTTGCTGTGCGGATTTTACAACTGATTTGTGGACGGGACAATCCTGATTTACCGGCAAATATTGCTTTTTCTGTTGAACAACAGCAATGCTTATCTACTCTTGCACCAACTGTCGAAGGTAAAACTCAACTTCAAAAAAATCCCTATCCTCCTGACTCCCTTGCCTGGGCTACTTGGATTATTGCTCGAATTGGTGGTTGGTCTGGTTACAAGTCTCAGAAACCTCCTGGTATTACTACTTTGGTTCGCGGACTAGATCTGTTTGAATCCACCTTTTTTGGCTGGAAACTCGCTCTGGGCATACTTGTGTGTACACCGTAGCTCCGCGTCGGAGAGGGGTTGGGGAGAGGTTCATCGAACTCACGTTAAAAAAGCTAACTTCTGGCGGGATTTAGTTTACCAGCAAATTCATCAGGGTGAATATAGAGACAAAGTAACTGGGAACTGGTTAAGAATTCATTAGTTTTTCTGCTTCCCCGTCTCCACTCGCCGCATTGCCAGTAGCGCTGTTCCATAAGCAGCTTCCGTATTCACTGACGAAGCTACAGGCACTTTTAAACATCGTCCACGAATAGCAGTCCAAGTGGAATTTGCTGCCCCACCACCGGCTGTATAAACAAGGTTTAACTTGTCGGCTCCCATCTGCTGTAATAATTCATAGCCATGTGCTTCTATGCGGGCGATGCTTTCTAACAAACCATGCAGAAATTCCACAGGATTATCTGGGCGTGGTTCCAAGCGTGGGGGTAAATTGGGATCGTTGATGGGAAAGCGATCGCCTGCTTTCAATAGCGGATAATAATCTAACTCGCTGGCTTTTGATGTATCAATCTCGCAGCTAAGACTTTCCAATTCAGCGTTAGTGAAAAATTGCTGTAACACAGCACCCCCAGTATTAGAAGCACCACCAGTTAGCCACAAGTCACCCAGGCGATGGCTATAAATTCCATATCGCGCATCCTCTAGGCGCTTTTGACTCAATAGTTTGAGTACCAAAGTCGAACCAAGGGAAGTCACCGCTTCACCAGGGGATTTTGCACCACTGGCAAGAAAAGCAGCAATGCTATCAGTCGTACCAGCACATACGAGGCAATCACAGCGAAAACGAAACTTAATTGCAATTTCCGGGCGTATTTCAGCGATAGGAGTACCAGGCGGTAAAACCTGAGGTAGCTGAATTGGTATTTGTAATTTCTCTAGCCATTCTGGGTATTTCAATTCTTCCACGTCATAACCCAGCTTTAAAGCATTGTGGTAATCGCTAATACCCAACTGCCCATGCAGCAGAAACGCCAGCCAATCTGCCTGATGCAAGAAATATTTAGCTTCCCTAAAAAATGGTTGTTGCGACATCCACAGAAGTTTGGCCAAACTGGAGGTAGCACTCAATACAGTATGGTTTGAGGGTGCTATGCTCCGCAACTGCTCTAACACTACCGCTCCCCGCCCATCGTTATAAAATAAAGGTACATCTACAGGCTTGCCAGTTGCATCACACAGCAAAACAGTGGAAGAAGTACCATTAATTGCGATCGCTTTAATTTCTCGTCGCAATGACTCTGGGATTTCTGCTAATAGACTCCATAAAGCAGAATTCCATTGATGTGTAGCTAACATTTCCATTGGATATCGCACTTCGGTCTGGATGCAAGCTGCCTCATCAATCACGATACCGCGTGCGCCAGAAGTGCCGTAGTCGATCCCCAGATAAAAATTCATAGTTTTATAAACTTTTTCAATGAAGAATAACTAATGAATGCTGGCCGATCGCTGCTTATGTTGCATCTTGTAACAAGATATTCCACTAACTTGTCAAAACAGTGAAAAGTAGTAAACGAACTACTCAAAATCTATTCCATTTTGGAGGATGTTATCCATGCTCATGTCAAATGCTTTGTACCTCGCTACGTCTATCTCAGACACTCAAGTGTACATTGCTCTGGTTGTAGCGTTGATTCCAGGAGTTCTGGCTTGGCGGTTAGCAACAGAACTTTACAAATAACACCGCGCGATCGCATAGTGAGCGAGTCGTACTAGGAACCACTACACCCTCTAACAACAATCAGGCTAAGCCTGGTTGTTGTCTCTAATCAAACAAGGTATGTGGTGCGACGAACATCAGTTATTTGATTAGTCGCAATATCCAAAATATTTTGCTGCAATTTTTAGTATAAAAAATATTAATAATTTTAAGTAAAAATCTGTAGCTCAATATATGACAAACAAGGTTAAAGTATTGTCAACCTTACGAGCTAACAGTTAACTTCAGCAAGTTAATACTGATATAGCCACGACTGACTAGCAAATATTAACCAGTTGAATACGACCGCTACCAAGGTTGTTTTGTGCGGTGAGATACATTTTAACTTCCTGAAAATGGGAAAATGCCGAGTATCTACCACACTGCAAGTTGTCGTTCACAAAACAGACAACAAATCAGAATTGACATAAAGTCACAAAAGAATAATAATCCTGGCAGACAGGTGCAGATTCCAGATGCTGGCGGCTGGATGCCATAAAGTGTTAAACACCAGATACTTACGTGTGTTCTATTATTTTTTAACGTTTAACATACGTGTAGCAATTTCCCAAAAATGAAGTAACATGTCAGCTAAATCAAGCCGTAATTAGTGCTAGATGGCTCTTTACGGTATTGCCATTCAATCAGCAAAGTTCTCTTGAGCATCATGAACGCGATTCAACCCTCTACACCCCCGTTACAACCTATACAAAAACGTCGGGCTGTTCCTCGACCAAAGCGGCATCTTCGCCAACGCTCTCACCAGGTGATGGTACTGGAAACTACGGCAAAAATAGCGGTTAACTTTGCAATCTCAGCAGCAGCAGTATCTGCCCTAGTGCAACTTTTGCCTTATCACTGGTCACAACAAGAAAAGTTGCGAGAAATTCGTACAGAAGTCAAGCTCATGGAAGGACGCGTCAATAGTTTGCAAGCGGAGTTTAGTCGGAATTTCGATCCGCGTCAAACAAAAAGTATTATGGAACAACAAGGATATCGGTTTGATCCTAACCAACTGCCAGTTGTAATAGTCAATCAGGATAGCAAGGAAATCGAGGCATCAGACTCATTACCCTAAAGAAAATTTCAAATCGGCGATCGGAGATGATTGAAGTGCTTTATGGGCTTTGTTGCGTACAAATACTGTATTTTTGTGCAGAGTTCTAACAGCCAATATTTAATAGCTAATCTTGGTGAGCTATTTTAATTAAAAATTTAAAATTCAAAATTATTTTTTTGAGTTTTGCATTATTGAAAGTGCTGAGGGCTGAGTTAGTTGTAAACCAGTATGGTCTTCTCCCAAGGGGAGATGCCAAAGGCGATGGGGGTTTCCCCATCAATAACTGGCGTTAGTGCAGCATTAGCGACGCAGGAGCGTCACCCGTACTCCTTCTCCTAGGTCGACGCTAGCGCGAACGGAGAACCCGTAGGGTAGGGTCAGTCGTCAGTATTTATTCTCCTTGTCCTCGCGTCCTCTGTGCCTGCTTGCACTAAGAAGACAGTAGTTCGTTTAGCCAATTTTCGATTTGTAAACGCAAGCGATAACCAGGAATATCTCTAGTGTTATCCAGGGAAGGTAGTTGAGTGAGGGCGCGACGATAATCTGCGATCGCACAATTCCAATCGCCCCAAAGATGATAAGTCCTGCCGCGTTCAGCCCAAATATGACCTTCTAGCTGACCAAAAAGCAGTGCTACCTCAAAATTCTCAACAGCCTCCTCGTATTGTCCTAGATCGCGCAAGGTAATACCTCGGTTAATCCACGCTCGCACATGACTGGGATTTAAATCAATGGCGCGATCGTAGTCAGCAATTGCTGCGGTTAATTCTCCACAGGCTGCATAGTAATTTGCCCGATTGTTATAAGCACTAGCTAAATTCGGATTAAGTTGTAGCGCCGTGTTGTAGTCGCGTAACGCTTTTTGCCTTTCACCGCTCTGAAAATAAATCAACCCTCGGTTGTTGTAATCAACTGCATTTTGCGGATGGCGGTGAATCAATTGGCTTAACAGGGCGATCGCCTCAGTATAATCTCCTTCTTGAGCTAATCTCAAAGCACAAGAGCGTAAGTAGCCGTCACCTAAAGCAGATTCGCTTCTACCGTTAGCCCCATGTTCTTGAGCCTGTAATGTATTATTTAGAACAAAACCGTAACAGTTATTTTGCTGGTCGCCAGAAGCTAAAAATGAGTGACTATTCATATTTATTGCCTGAGCTAATTGCTCTTTGAAATCAAATTAGAGTTTTCTTAAGTGATGGTGTTTGATTTTGGCAGCGATTACTTATGTGTTTATAATTACTTAGAAAATGATTGACACTGAATTTAAAGTACTGCCACAAGTAGAATTCACCTCACACAAACAATTCATGCTCCAATCTAATAATGGATACCTCATACCCAAGTTCAATTCCAGAAATAGCAAAAATCAATATTCAAAAGAAGGCAGAGGGTCAGGGGAGTAGGGAGATGAGGGAGAGGCGGTGAGAAAGTGGCGTGAGACGCTACGCGAACGAGCGTCACCGGAAGAGGGACGCGGGGAATAACAACTGACAATTGACAGCTAATTCCCCACTCCCTTTTTTTGGATGTCTTAATTACGAATTACGAATTAGTATCAAGTAGTGACAGCGACAACTTGGTAGAATGCCAACAAGCCGTTCATTAAAGATGGAGAAAGGGACACAGGGACACGGTGACACAGGAATGCTTTAGCAAATCCTTTAGGTCGCTGTGTCTCTCCCTAGGTGCGCCTAAAATGTGCCTCAGTCTCCCGTCCCCAACTCTGATTTGTAAGTTTTGAGATTTTCTTATGTCAACAGTAATTTCCTATCAAAATGCCCCCGATTTAGCACCGGATGATTATATAGTTATAGGCTTGGCAACCTGCTTCATCAAAGAAGATGGAGAAGTTCATCAAGTGGAAGTTGTAGAACCAATTCCCTCTGCTGCTTTGGAAGCACTATTAAAAGGTATTCCTACCTCCTATAAACTAGCTCGTGCGACAACTTTGGCATCTGTGCTGGATGGTGATACACTTCTGTTGCCAGAAGGCTTCCCAGAATCAGCGCAGTTTGGGGATGAATTTGTGCCACGGATATTTGCATCTGCTCGCACCTACAAGCGTCGTGAAACTTCAAAATCTCTAATTCCTCTAGGAACGACTTACACTGATTTGAAGTATTCTATTGAGCGTAAGCGAGTGCTAAATGCTAGCAGAGTTGTCACTAAAGAAGACAACGTGAAACAGCATTCTCACACTCACAAAGTTCTTTGAGCTTCAATAATTATGCTAAAACTTTATGGCGGTGCCCGTAGTCGTGCATCAATTGTCCAATGGTATCTAGAAGAGCTGGCGGTGCCCTACGAATTTGTACTTCTAGATATGCAGGTGGGCGAACATCGCCAGTCGGAGTACCTGAAAATCAATCCAGTAGGTAAAGTCCCGGCAATTGTGGATGGTGATTTCCAGCTTTGGGAGTCAGGAGCGATTTTATTGTATCTTGCTGATAAATATGGCAAAACCCCGCTTTCACCAGAGGAACGTGGTGAACTTTCCCAGTGGGTGCTATTTGCTAATGCCACCCTTGGCCCAGGAATTTTTGTAGAAGCAACTCGACAGCAGGAGACACCCCGCTTGTTGAATCCCCTGAATGAAATTTTCGAGCGGCAACCTTTTTTATTAGGAGATGAATTCAGCGTTGCTGATGTAGCAGTAGGTTCTATTCTGAGTTACATTCCCGTCATGCTGAAGCTAGACCTCAGTTCCTACCCAGCCGTATTGAACTATATTCAGCGACTCTCTGAAAGACCCGCTTTTCAAAAAAGCATTGGTAAACGTGCTTAGGGAACTCCAAGAAATAAAAACAACTGCTTGAATTTGTTGACTGATAACTGGTGACTGATGAGTGTCAGCAACCAACAATTACAATGAGATATTTTTATTTGGAAGTCCTTTAGTTAGGCGTAGTAGGTTGGGTAATACCCAACCTACAAATTTTTTAACGATAGTTTGTAAATTGCAAGGCAACAGGGTAGTCTTCTTGCTTCAGCCTTTGGATGACAGTTTGCAAGTCATCTTTAGATTTAGCTGTAACTCTGACAGCATCACCTTGAATTGAAGCTTGTATTTTTTTGAATTCGTCACGAATTAACTTAGAAATTTGCTTAGCAATTTCCTGGCTGATACCTTTTTTGAGTGTGATTTCTTGGCGCACACGATTACCACTAGCTGATTCCACTTTGCCAAAATCAAAAATTTTCTGGGAAAGGTTACGCTTGGCGGCTTTTTCCCGCAGGATGGTGTGAACAGACTCTAAGGTAAACTCACTGTCAGTGCTGACAGTAATGCTGTTTTCACCTAACTCGACATTCGTTTGAGTATCTTTGAGGTCGTAACGACTTTTGATGTCTCGCACAACTTGATCGACGGCGTTAACTAATTCTTGTCGATCGAAGTCACTAACAATGTCAAAGGAATAAGTAGAGGCCATAAAAAATGTTGGATTTGAGATGTTGGATTTTGATAGGGATAAAAACTAGACATTAGACTTGTTGCAGAAGTCGGAAAAAGGGTAAGGGGAAAAGGTTCAAGGAATGGAATTTTCCTTTTGTTTAACTTTTACCCTTTCTTCGCTTTTTATTAAAAGTACTTTTGCAAAAGACTTATTGGGTATAGCCCCAATTTCTAGTTTCTAATCACGCCAGTTCGCAAGGGCGGAGAACACCCCTTCTTCGGATTCACAGTCGCCTGATGCCACTTTCTTCAACTTTGGGAACCAAAGCACATAAGTGGCTTTAGAGGGAAACCCTACCAAGAGCGCTGATTCACCGTACACGACTGGCTCCCCAGTCCTTAGTCCGCAATTATGAGAATGAGAGTGGCATAGCTAAAGGAGCTAATACCAAACGTGAGCGATCGCACAGTATATTCACAATATAGAAAATTGAGTATAGAAAACGAACTCCGACAAAGGCGATATCTATTGACTCGCTGCTACCTTACTCTAGTTCATAGTCTGTAGTCGGTAAATTTTTGACTATTGAACGCCAGTTGCTACCCTACCCTGCGGGAACGACTTCGTCGAACGGGAAACCCTACCCTTCTCCTAAGGTCGCCGCTACGCCAACGGGGACGCTCCTTCTGTGCGAGACGCTTACGCGTAGCTTGCTTCGACCTAGGAGTACGTCGCTAACGTTGCGCTAACAGCAGTTGCTCATGGAGGAAACCACACCACTTGCTACCCTGCGGGTTCTCCGTTCGCGCTAGCGTCTCCCTAGGAGAAGGAGTACAAGTCGGCAAAGCCGACAACAGTCGCCTCAAGTCGGGAAACCCGCCCACAGGGCTGTCTCTCTAACGCACCGACTCTTCTTAACTAATCAAAGTAAAAAAGTGTCACTACTTTTCTTTGTTCTTCTGCGTCTCCACAAGTTTGTAGTAGAGTGCGACTGTCATGAAATGCAAAGCAAATCAGTTGCTGACAGCGGGAGACAATCTCCTTATTACACAAGTAACTAGCTTCCGCGAGGGATAGACTATCATTACCGGGATTTTCTACTAGATGCATTACCTGTTCTAGTTGCTGGCGCGATTCATTGGGTTGGCGTTCTAGGCTTTGGGGTAGAATCACCGTCAATAAATTGGGGTCAGCTCGCATTGCTCCCTTGATAGCAGCTGAATTAGTACCTGTAGCGCCAGAGGTGATGATCCGATTGCCTGATAAAACTAGGGCATAGGTCATCATTTCAATCAGATTCTGATGCGTAATTGGCACATGACGGGAACCCAGCAAGGCAATTCGCTTAGAACCTGTTTGCTGGATTGTCGCCAGTTCTTGCGCTAATGTGTCGAGGTTGATGAGGTCTGTTGACTGGCTCAAAGATGGACATAATCAGATTAAACGACCCAGATATTTTACCAAACAGAGTGTAGATAGGAAGCGAACCTGAGTTAGACATTGTTACAATTTTTGGAGTAATTGCCTCAGTAATTCGTAATGCGTAATTCGTAACTCGTAATTAAAGCCCACAGAATCAGGCTAGCTACAGGTAGTTTCTAGTACTTACTCTGTTTTACAAATTTCAATTTGGTATTTTTCGTAAAACGGAGAGGAACAGCACGCTGTCACCTCCTAGGTGACAGCGAACTATCTTAATCCCACTAGCAACACAGCCTTCATTTATGCCTCTTGGAGTTAATGAGGCTAAGGTAAAGCCGCTACGGGAGTTAAGCCTAGTTTAGATAACAGGCGGTCAATGTCAAAATGCTCTGTCATTAACTGGCGAATGCACTGAACTTTAATCGGCTCATGAAGGCGCACTTGACCAAAGGTACGGTCAACAATTTCCACAGTAGTCAGGGTATCCAAGTCAACGGACAAAATCGGGATTTCTAGTTCTTCAGCGCGACTGAGAATGAATGGAGGTGGTGGCAGTTGTCCGGTGAGGATCAGGCACTGGGTAGAGGTTTCCAAAGCAGCTTGCTGAATTTCTACGCGATCGCCTCCTGTCACTACTGCCATATTCCGGCGTTTGCGAAAATACTTGACAGCGGCATTGACATTCATTGCCCCAATTGCCAAACTTTCTACCAACAAATCTAAGCGATCGCTACGACAGAGAACGTCGGCGTTTAACTGCTTTACTAGTTCGCCAACACTGACACTGCGGAGCAAGTCACTTTTTGGCAGCGTTGCCAGCACAGGAATACCTTGCTGTTCCAAAAACGGACGTATGAGGTTGTCAACGGTTTCTATTTGTGCAGCAGGGATATCATTGATTGCAACTCCAATTAAGCGATCGCCCACACGCTGTTTAGCAGACAGTAGCGCCTCAACAGAAAGCAGCGAGTTATATCGCGCTACCAATAACACAGCAGCATCTAATATTTCACTTACTTGCAGCAAAGACAAATCAAACAGATTGCCTTCTGATAAATCACCAGGTCCCTCCAGCAAGACTAAATCCCCTTGGGAAATTTCCAAATATTGCTGTAACAGGGACTGACGATAATCAGTTCGATCTTCACCGCTTAGGCGTTTTTGGACGCTGACTTCATTCAAAGCAAGCAAAGTAGGAGCAATGCGGTTTGCGGACAAGTTGAGACTATGAGTAACAAACTGGACATCTTCCTCAACTACGGTTTTGCCAGATGCACTAAAAGAAGTGCCTAGCGGTTTGCCATAGCCAATATCCAGTCCTTTTTGCTGTAGCTGATGAGACAAACCCAGAACAGTTGCAGATTTTCCGCTGTAAGCCTCGGTTGAGCCAATTAGCAAATATTTAGCAGATTTTGGCACACATGCACTCCTAATTTCAAAAGGAAGTAGAACCCAGCTAGGTGTTTCCTCATTTTAGTTTGTTCCGGCAGAAGCCTTGCACTCTCAAAAAGTGGCGTTTTCCTAAGGAAGAAGTTTTTTTAGGTGATATAATTGTCTGGAATTATCAATATTTATACTATTTTGCTAGTCATCAGTTGGTATCTAAAATATCGCTTTTAATATTTTTAAACTCAGGCTAGAGTCTATGAGCCATTTAATTCCTATAAGCCTGCAATAAGGGATTTCAGAAGTGGTGTAAGGGCATAGGGATAGAATTTACCCTTACACTTCTAACTAACTGGCTTATTCGTCTATACGCAGCAGTTTGCGGTAGAAAGCTTGGGAAAAATCAGTCACGCGATAGCGCTTATAGTTTTCCATAAGTTCAATTAAAAAACTCATAAATTCAAAACTTGCCATCATCACTTCATAACTGAGGTCAGCATTGCCATCAAACTGCATCCGGCAACGCGTTAAGTCTGAAGGTAAGGTAGCAATATTCCAAGAGGCGACAAAGGGAATATTTTCACTTGCTTCTATTTTGCGGTGTCCCTCCAAAACGCCTTTTTGATAGAGACTAATGGCAAAAGGCAAGAAATTGCGCTTCGCACCCTGAATGTAAGGTAAGTAAACGCTTGCTTGTTGTTGAGTGGCAGGCTGTAGTTGCTCAATAGACATCTTTGAATATTCCTCAAGTTAGTTGACAACTGGGGATATTAGTGGATTTCAATAGTATTCCCAGAAAACATGTCTAAAGCACATAGTAAGGAGCAGGATATGAGGGGACGCGAGGACGCAAAGACGCGGAGCATAATCACTGACTCTTACCTATTACCTTCTGACAACTGACTAATTACTGAAGTTACTGCTAAGAAATATTAAAATGTCGGTTACAATAAGGCTGCATTGGCTTTTATTGAAGCTGGGACAATAACATCGAAAATCCCTATTATTAGGCGGTTCATGCTGTTATTGTGGCTGTTACCAACACTTAGCTATTGCTAGCTTACTACCACTTTGCCCAATCCAGAGTTCTTAAGCGGTGGAACATTACCTCTAATCTCTGGGATAGATAAAAGTGTGTGAAGGCTGCACAGTTCAGTGTTACCCGATTCTCAGCTTCTTTAAGGTGTATAAAAATACTGATTTTAAAATTCAAGTAACCTATGCCAGCGAATTCCTGGCCCGAAAACGATTATTACGACGAGCTTGACCCACTTAACTCCCTTTTGTCCGACCTATCGGTAGATGAGGAGTCAGTTGTAGAGGCACAAAATGTCTCTCTAGCATCCCGGTTTCAAGGACGTAGACGCAAAGCTGCTCTGGTTTTAACTATAGTTTGGAGTGGTACAATCGCTCTGCATTTAGCTTCTTGGGGTTTTATATTCGTACTCGGACTGACCGCCGTACTAGGACTTCATGCCTTAGACGTTATATTTGCCAGACCCCGCCACTATCCCAAAGAAGTGCAGGGAGATTTGCCTTCTGTATCTGTGTTAGTGGCAGCAAAAAATGAAGATTCAGTAATTGGCAGATTAGTCAAGAGTCTTTGTAGTCTGGAATATCCAGATGGGCAGTACGAAGTATGGATAATTGATGATAACAGTACCGATAAGACACCGCAGTTATTAGCAGAACTGGCGCAGGAATACCACCAACTGAAGGTTTTCAGGCGTTCCGCCCAAGCTACTGGCGGGAAGTCAGGAGCGTTGAATGAGGTTTTACCACTTACTAAGGGGGAAGTGATAGCAGTTTTCGATGCTGATGCCCAGGTGCCATCAGATTTACTGCTCCAAGTAGTACCTTTATTTCAACGAGAAAATGTCGGGGCGGTACAGGTACGAAAAGCGATCGCCAACGCCAAAGAAAACTTCTGGACTAAGGGACAGATGGCGGAAATGGCTCTGGATACATGGTTACAGAAACAGCGTATTGCTATTGGTGGAATTGGCGAGCTGCGGGGCAATGGTCAATTTGTCCGACGCATAGCTTTGGAAAGTTGCGGTGGGTGGAATGAAGAAACCATCACCGATGATTTAGATATGACTTTCCGCTTACATCTCGATAACTGGGATATTGAGTGTACATTCCACCCAGCTGTGCAGGAAGAAGGCGTGACAAATGCGATCGCCCTTTGGCATCAGCGCAATCGTTGGGCAGAAGGCGGCTATCAGCGCTATTTAGATTACTGGAATCTGATTCTCAAAAACCGCATGGGTAGGCGGAAAACTTGGGATCTCCTGATGTTTATGCTGATTATGTATATCATACCGACAGCAGCAATCCCAGATTTATTAATGTCGATAGCGCGGCATCGTCTACCAATTTTTAGTCCATTAACCAGCTTGTCTTTAACTATGTCTGTTGTAGGCATGTTTGCTGGACTCAGGCGGATACGTCAAGAGCAAAAATTCAATGTTTCTACAACTTTTCTGTTAATGCTTCAGACGCTACGTGGCACTTTATATATGCTGCATTGGTTAGTAGTCATGAGCAGTACCACTGCCCGCATATCCGTCAGACCAAAGCGTTTGAAATGGGTGAAGACAGTGCATTCAGGAAGTTGATAATAGCACCTGCGAGTAATTAAAAATTAAAAATGCAAAATTCAAATTATTGCTTTGAATTTTGCATTTTTTTATCCCACATTTAGCACCCGCAACTGGCACAGATGAGAGACAGTAAGGAAATCAAAATGCTTTCAAAAATCCGAAACTAAGAAATCCAGGACAAAATTTCTTACCAATTGTTAGCACAATCCAGCATTATCAATACTTTTAAAAGCTACAGCTTCGCAAGGAAGTCGAGAAGGGATAGCTCTTTAAGTGAATTTTATTCGTAGTCAGTTTCTGATTCCTCTACCCACTCCGATGTATTCGTGGAGTCGGATGATTCGATTCCATCATCTGTGAGGCGGATAATTTGTCCGTCGAAAAAATTTGCTAGACGTTGAGCTGCGATCGCCACTTCATCAGTTTCCCAATCAGTTGGGGGTGTTTCGGTTGATGGTGGAGGCACAGTTTGCACCCCATTGCCATTTCTCGCAGGTGGCGCACTTCCATTCCTTGCAGGCGGCTCGGTTTTTGCTGCTGGTGCTGGTGTGGTTGGCTGCGGTACTGGCGTTGGTGGCGTGTTTTGGTTGTTGTACTTAGGAGGTGGCTGCTGAACGCGAGCAGAGTCTTTTGGAGAAGGATCTTTTTTGGCTGAGGTAGGAGTTACAGAGCTTACTTGTTCTAGATTTACCTGAACTTCACACTGAAAAGTCTGCTGGAAAGCTGCCTTGATCATCGGAAGATCGGATTTAAGTGTTTCATACCATTTAGATCCTTTGACAGCAACACGCGCTACAGTACCGTTAAACTCTATTAGCTGGCACATTTGCCCCAGTAAAGCTTGCCTGGAAGGCATCGGAAAATTAGTACGCACCTGTTGCCAAACCTGAGTTAAGTCATATTGTGATGTCTCAACAACTTCCTCTAAGGGTGATACTGGGGATACTTGTTGTGCAGGTGCAATGAACGGTTTCTCCTCAGTAGGTGGCTGAGGAGTAGATCCATTTTCTGTGGGTGGTGGCGATACCGAGTTAGTAGAAGAGATGCGATCGACTGGCAAAGAAACTGGAGTAGATGAAGTATAGTCACCATCTGGCTTGTTTTCTGCTGGAACTTCAACATTAGACGAAGTATTTCCTGGGTAATTGTTACCGTTAGGCGAAGCCGTTCTCACAGAGTGGGATAGTTCTTGCTGAAGGGTTGGGTTGGGTTGCTGGGGTGAAGTTGGAGGAGCTGCTTTCTGTGTTAGGAACTGCGGAGGTGATTGACGATCGCTTGCCGATACCGCAGGGGTTGTGATAACTCTAGGTGAAATGCCTGTGCCTGTGGACTGAATATTTGCACTCGGTAGTAATCCTAGTAATGTCACCTCCAACCACAAACGTGGCTGGGTAGTGTTTTTAATTTGTACTTCAGCTGTTCGCAAGTGCTGCTGTCCCACCAAAATTGTACTCATATCCAGTTGCTGGGCAAACTCGACTAGCGCTGTCCAAGTTTGGCGAGTACAAGCTATCAAATCATGACGATTCGGGGCTGTTTTGGCAATCAGTAAATCGCGGTAGAAAGCGGCCAGATTTTGCAGAATAGTTAGCGGTTCTCGACCACGCTCTAAAATGTTACGGCTACAATCTAAAACTGCTTCTGGATCGTTTTGAGCAATCGCACTCAACAAAATTAACAAGTCTTGCTCGCTTACCGAACCAACTAAATCCCAAACTTTGTCTGGTGTCACTTCACCCGATAACAGTGCTAACTGGTCGAGCAAACTTTCCGCATCCCGCAATCCTCCCTGAGCAATTTGAGCTACCAATGTTACAGCATCAGGAGAAATACGAATGCGTTCATAAGATGCGATCGCACTTAAATGCTTTACCATCGCCTCTAATTGAATGCGTCTAAAATCGAACCTCTGACAGCGTGAAATAATTGTTGGCAATACTCGCTGTGGGTCAGTTGTAGCTAAAATAAAGACTACGTATTTCGGTGGTTCTTCTAGTGTTTTTAGTAGTGCATTAAATGCTGCTGTACTGAGCATGTGGCATTCATCGACTACATAAACCTTGTAGCGGCACTGCACTGGCGCAAACTGTGCCTTTTCAATCAGCTCGCGGATATTATCGACACCAGTGTTGCTGGCAGCATCGATTTCAATTACATCTAGAGAGTAGCCCTTAGTAATACCCTGACAAACATCACATACACCACAGGGTTCAGGAGTAGGCTTGTCATTTTTGAGACAATTGAGAGATTTAGCGAGAATACGGGCGCTGGATGTCTTTCCTGTACCTCGCGGCCCAGTGAACAAATAAGCGGGGGCGATTTTCGCTGTTGCAATTGCGTTAGTAAGGGTAGTAGCGATCGCCTCTTGTCCCACCAGTTCAGCAAAACTCTTTGGGCGATACTTGTGGTGGAGGGGTTCGTAAGACATGGATTTTAAATGTCAATGCCTTTTATAAATTAATTTAGAAACACAAGCGCCCATTTGACATTCAATTATTTTAAACGCAGGAATATTCCTTTTGGATAATTAAATTATTCCAACATTTCTTTTGATTATAGTACATTTGAACCAATTTAGGAAATTAGGAGTAGAGACACGATTAATCGCGTCTGTAGTTTTATCGCCCCTGCTCCTCCGCCTTGGTAATGTACATTTTATTGACTGGAATAATGCGATGGTACAGTGCGATCGCTACAATCTTAGGATAGGCAATACTCAATGGTGCGGCACATGCTCAGGCGGCTAGTTCAGTGGCTCAAAAGGTTCTTCCAACGCTTATTTGGTAGACGACAGACTTCCTCTAAAATAGCGGAAGATGTGCCAAAAGAAGTAGCGCCACCCCTAACCGACACGGATCTAGAATTTCTGTTCACTGAACTTTTGGAAGGAGTACATCAAGCAAGAGGACAAGCTTGGGCGTTAAAATGGCTGCAAAACATTGAACATCGTATCTCAACTGAACGCTGGATACAATGGTTACAGCGCTTTGGTGAAAGATTGCTAGCATCACCTACACCCAATAATGAATTAGCTGCTCGCTTAGTGCAATTGGGCGAGCTGAATACTGGAGAAATCGGAGACGTTGCCTATGATATTGGTATGCAAGTTTTGACGCGCAATCAAGGCGAACCAATATGGGAATATGATGGGCCAGACGCTGTCAGCACACTCCCACCCGAAGAAAGCTACCCAATACAAGAAGAAGCAGGTGAGGGAGAAATTCCGGCAGAAGGAGAATATCAAACTGTCACTATAGATCAGTTGTTTGTGATGTTGCAGCAGGATGAAAACTTACGCCAGCAGATTGCTGAACAACTGGCAATTGAGACAGACGATCCAGAAATTATTGTCCAAGAATTAATTAATCAATATTATGCTCCTAGTGAATCCTCTACAGATCAAGCATAAGATTGGGGATTGGGTATTGGGAAAGGAGAAAAGGAAAGAACTATCCCTTTGCCCTTTAATCTCTTCCCAGTCCCCAGTCTTCAGTCCCAGAAGATAACGACTGGCAAAGTTTTGTATATTTTTTATAACCATACGATTACAAACCCTGCGAAATCCAGTAGGTTTTACGTAATTACTGATTTTTTGAAGACAACGCCGCTACAATCTAGGAGAAATAAAATCCAAGAGTATGGCAGATGCTCACGCAGCTAGTGCAGTGGCTTAAAACGTTTTCAAATCGCCCCGTTGGTAGTAAGCAGACTCGTGCTATCCAGACTGTGACGGACAACCAGGTGGTAGAATCTCCACCTGAACTGACTAACGCGGATCTGGAACTTTTGTATAACCAGCTGTTGGAAGGTGTAAATCAAGGACGAGAACAACAGTGGGCAATAAAGTATCTACAGCGGATGGAAGATCGCATTAGCCATGAGCGTTGGATAGATTGGCTGCTGGGCTTTGGTGAAAAATTACTCATATCACCTGCACCAAACCATCAGTTAGCAAGCCTGATGGTGCAGCTAGGTGAACTTGGTATCGGTAAAATTGGAGAACTTTCCTATGACATTGGTATACAGTTGTTGTCACGGGACTTAAGCGAATGGTACGAAGATAGCGAAGAGCCGGAAACCGAAACCACAACGTCTGAAACTTCTGAAACTTTGCTCAACTCTCCAGGACAGGAGTTAATCCGCAATTTAGGCGAACTGTTATGGGAGTCTGACGAGCCATCGGCAGTTCCTCATGGGGGGAACCCCCAAGACCGGACTGCCTCAGAAGTCGAAACCAGAGTAGCACCCCAGATTTCTCTGCCTGAAGAAATAGCAGCAAATAACCAAGGGGAACTAATTTGGGAATATCAAGGGGAAGCAGCCGAAACCACAACAGCACCCCATTTTGTCCCAGATGAAGATACCACAGAAAACTCACAAGGGGAATATCAACAAGCAAGCGAAACTACGGCAGCGCCGCATTTTGTCCCAGATGAAGATGCCACAGAAAACTCACAGGAATGGCAGTATCAAGAACAAGCAAGCGAAACTGCAACTGCAATACCTCTGCTGACTCCTGCTGAAGAAGATGTAATTTACAACTTAAACGAACTGTCGTTTGAGCACGAACAGCAAAAGACTGAAATCACACCAGCTTACCTGCTTGCTACTACCCCAGAAGCTTTAGCAGCAATCTTGTCAGCAGAGGGGATTTGGGATCAATCTTTGGCAAATTTAGATCCAAATGTGGGGTATACCATAGATGAGTTGTTGATAAGGTTGGATCAAAGTACCACTTTAGTTGAGCAACTTGCTTCTAATCTGGCAACTCAAACGAACCAAAACCCAACTTTTACAACCAGTCCAAATGCGGCAATTCAAGCACAAGCCTGGTTTTATCAAGGTCTGCGGCAAGCCAAAAGCGGAGATTTGTTAGGAGCGATCGCATCTTACGACCAAGCTATAGAATTAAATCCAAATTCTTATGAATATTGGTTTAATAGAGGCTTAACTCTATTTCATTTAGAACATTTTACCGAAGCGATCGCCTCTTATAACCAAGCCATAGAACTGAAACCCGACCACTACAAAGCTTGGTATAACCGGGGTGGAACTTTAGGTGAAATTGGATATTTTGAGGATGCGATCGCCTCCTTTGAACAAGCCATAGAAATCCATCCCGATTACCCAGAAGCTTGGGCTGGTAAAGGTTTAGCCCTGCTCAAGTTAGGGCGGATATGGGAAGCAATTGCCAGTTACGACCAAGCCTTACAGCTACAACCCCAAGACCAAGAAAATTGGTATTTCCGAGGTATAGCGCTAGCTTTAGCCGAACAGCATGAAGATGCGATCGCATCTTATGATGAAGCTTTAGAAATCCAACCAGATTACCACGAAGTTTGGATTGACAGGGGTGTAGTCCTATTTAATTTAAAACGCTGGTCAGATGCGATCGCATCATACGACAAAGCTTTAGAAATTCAGCCTAACTTTTACTTAGCTTGGTACAACCGTGGTGTGGCGTTAGATAACCTAAGAGACCATGAAGAAGCGATCGCCTCTTATCGCAAGGCCATAGATATTAAACCCGACCTTCACTTAGCTTGGTATAACCAGGCCGTAGCGCAGTTTTATTTAAAACAATACACTGAAGCGATCGTTTCTTACGATAACGCTTTACAAATTAAACTTGACTACTGGGAAGCTTGGATTGGTCGAGGCACTGCTGCCGGTCATTTAGTGAATCTTAAACCTGCGATATCGACTGACATCGCCACAGCAAATCCTGCCTTGCAACAGGGAGGATTTGAGGGGAAACTAGCCAGTTACGAAGAAGGATTGAAACATATTTATTCAAATACTCACCCAGAAGGCTGGGGTAGATTACATTTAGCGATCGGCAATGCTTACTTTGACCGAGGCAAAAAACATTCCACATCCCGTGACGATTGGGGCAAAGCCATAGCCGAGTACAATCAAGCATTATTAACCCTGACAAGTGAAGATTTTCCTCAGTTATATCTGGAGAGTTTGCAATCTTTAGTTAAAGTACTTTTGGGTTTAGGACAAATAACCCAAGCTCAAGAATTACAGCAAATCAGTGCAGATTTCTTGCAACAATTACTCAGCGAACCGACTCGCACTGATGAAAGTAAAAAACAGTTGGCTCTGAAATTTGCCGGTATCGATCAATTGGCAGTAGATTTACATGTGGAGTACGGCGATTTAGTAGAAGCCTGGGAAATGGCAGAACAGATCAAAAATTGTTGCTTAACCTGGCTATTAGATGGTTGGAAAGCAGAAATTTACTCACCCCTATATAACTCCGTTCAACAACTACTCAATCCCACCACAGCAATTATTTACTGGCATATTAGCCCAGTAGCGTTAAATACTTTTGTGATCAAAGATGAAGCCCCATCGCCCATCCTCATCTTTATACCCATACAAAATGTAGGAATAATAGAAACCGCTACACCTGACCATGAATTGCCTCTACCGGAAGCAGTCAGACGCTTAATTGAATTTGAAGATTGGCTAGAAGATTGGAATCAAGAACATCAGGAATATCGCAACCAAGACCAATCTCAACAAAGCAAAAGCAATCATTCTTGGCGATTGGAGATGGAACAGAGACTGTTACAACTAAAAGAAATTCTCCAAATTTCCACAATTAAGCAGGAACTCGAAGGGATTACTCAACTAATTTTAGTTCCCCATCGTGACTTGCACGCATTACCTCTCCATGCACTTTTTCATTTATCTTCTGCCTACGAAGAATATCTGCCAAATGTGGAATCTAATTTCAGCATTTCTTATTTACCTAGCATCCAAAGCGGTTTGTCTTTGAAAGCTGAAGGCAGAGGGCAATTATTAGAGCAAAACTTACTCAGTGTTGAACATCCCAATACCACAAATCATCCTCCACTCAAATTTGCCAAATTAGAATCTGAAATTGTCAGCCAGATGTTCAATAATCCCCATCGCATCCAGGGAACAAAAGCTACTAAAAATGTTGTAGAAAGTGCTTTATTTGATAATAATTATAATATATTTCATTTTACGGGTCATGTTACGAACAATTGTCGTGAGCCTCAAAAATCAGAGTTAGCTTTAGCAGGTGAAGAAAAACTCACCTTAGAAGAAATCTGCCAACAAAATTTAGCTAGTTATAATCTGGTTACTTTGTCTGCTTGCGAAACTATAAGAACTGGCAATTATGCTGTCACCACTGAATATGTGAGTTTAATCAGTGGTTTTATCTGTATGGGAATTCCTCATGTAGTGAGTACTCTTTGGACTGTAGAATCATCTGCCAGTGCTTTGGTGATAATCGAGTTTTATCAAAGACTACAGCAAGATAAATCTGCAACTACAGCTTTAGCTGAAGCCACAGCATGGCTGAAAGAATTAACTGCTGGAGAATTAACAAAATGGTACGAACGTTTACTCAATAATCTAGATACTGAAGAATTAAGAATTAGAGCTTATTTAGCAACACATTTGTATAGAACGAGTAAAATTGCACCAGATAAAAAGCTATATAGTCATCCTTACTATTGGGCAGCATTTACGATTACGGGTAAGCTAAATTAAAATAATTCGTAACTCGTAATTAAAACTTTTAAATAAGAATTTAGCTCTTCTTATTTAATCTATCTATAATCTTCTGCATCATACTTTGTTAATTTTCTAATTATCATTAGATTAAATATAAATAATATTCATAAGAATAAAGACGCAAAGGTGCTAGGTATAATTTTACGCCTCTACGTCTCTAGATTTTACCAATTCTTCAGAAGTAGGGACACAAGACGTTGTGCCCTTTCATTACGAATTAGGAATCGCTATTACTTGTTAGGCTGAGGAGTTAGCCGCAAATAAGGCTTGACTTCCTGGTAGCCTTTGGGAAACTTCTCTTTTAGTACTTCTGGATCTTTCAGAGAGGGGACGATTACGCAATCGTCTCCGTCTTTCCAGTCGGCGGGTGTTGCTACGCTGTAATTATCAGTCAGTTGCAGAGAGTCAATCACCCGCAAAAGTTCATCAAAGTTGCGTCCAGTGCTAGGTGGGTAGGTGAAAGAGAGACGAAGTTTCTTATTGGGGTCAATAACGAAAACCGATCGCACTGTTACAGCTGCGTTGGCATTAGGATGAATCATATCGTAAAGGTCAGAAACCTTGCGATCTGCATCTGCCAAAATTGGGTAGTTGAGAGTAGTGCTTTGAGTTTCTTCGATGTCTCCCACCCATCCATTGTGAGATTCTACATCGTCAACGCTAAGAGCGATCGCTTTGACATTGCGTTTGTCAAATTCTGGTTTCAGTTTGGCAACTGTGCCTAATTCTGTCGTGCAAACAGGTGTAAAGTCAGCAGGGTGGGAAAACAGCACTACCCAGCTGTCACCTGCCCATTCGTAAAAATTTATGTCGCCGTGTGTAGAGGCTTGCGTAAAGTTGGGTACTGTATCACCAAGACGGAGAGCCATGAGAGATTCCCTGTAGTTACAAAGGCATGTGTCTTCTATTTTGCCATCATGACATAAAACACCGATTACCCAATCGGGCATTAGCTGTTTGAAACAAAATTTTAAGTTGTCAGCGTTTGCAGAGGGATTACTACCTGACAGAAGAATAAAAAACCTTGAGCGATCGCAGAAAATCAACTGAGCGCAGTTGCACAGAACTAAATTCAGCCAGAGATTTTAACTGTTGTGCTGAACTGCATGTTCATGACCCACTAAGTAGAAAGGCGCAAATAAATAGAATTATGTAACGAAAAGTAAAGTTAACTAAAACCCTCTTCCCTTCTGCCATCTGCCCTCTGCCCTCTGCCTTGCCTTAATAATAAATATTCGCGCCGACCTACTTAAACTCCAGGTCTAAACTTCAGTAGTTAAGTACTTTCTGTAAAGCCAGCAATAATTCATTGATAGTGTAGGGTTTTGATAAAAAGGTAGCGACACCAGCATTATCAAGCGCCTCTAGCTTGTTCCTGGACAACAGTCCACTAGTAGCAACAATTTTTACCTGGGGGTTAATTTTTTTCAAAGTACGAATAGCTGTTAAGCCATCTAAAGAGGGTAGCATTAAATCTATCAGTACAGCACTGATTTTGTCTGCGTGTTTGGCATATAGTGCGATCGCCTCAATCCCGTCACTAGCAATCAGAGTTTGGTATTGGTGAGTCTCCAGCGATGTTTTAGTAATATCTTGGATTGCAGGTTCATCATCCACAACTAAAATCAATTCTCCATTTCCTGTGAACGGTGTTAACTCTTCTGCGTTGAGTATTTCCGTTCCTCCCACCGCTGGTAAGTACACCTTAAAGTGAGTGCCGCTTCCTATCTCGCTACATACATCTACAAAACCACCGTGGCTTTTGATAATACCAATTACGGTAGAAAGTCCTAATCCTGTGCCTTGTCCTACTGGTTTAGTAGTGAAGAATGGCTCAAAAATTCTATCTAAGATTTCCCCTGAAATGCCAACTCCCGTATCTGAGACAGTCATTACCACATATGGCCCCACATTGGCTTCCAGGTTCATCCGCGCATAATTTTCATCAATAAACAGATTTTGGGCAGAAATAGTTAATTTACCACCATTGGGCATGGCATCGCGGGCGTTAACGCATAAGTTCATCAGTACTTGATGGAGTTGGGTGCTATCTCCAGAAACCATCCACAATTCATTTGAGACATCGATACAAACTTCGATAGATTTTGGAAATGTCTCTTTGAGAATCTTGGCAACTTCTACGATGAGGTGTCTAATCTGCAAAGTGATGTGCTTGCCTTCCACACCCCGTGCAAACGACAGCACCTGCTTGACTAAATCGGCTCCGCGTTTAGCATTAATTTCTAGAATCTCCAATAGATGCAGAGTCCGCTCATCAGCATCAGGAAATTTCAGTGGTAGGAGTTGCGCTCCTGCCAAAATCGGTGTCAGGATATTGTTGAGGTCATGAGCGATACCGCTAGCCAAAGTACCAATACTTTCCAGGCGTTGGGCACGAAATAATTGGGCTTCTAATTGTTTCTTCTCAGTAATATCTGTATCGACACTGAGAATTGATTTCGGCTTTCCCCATGCGTCGCATACCAAACTCCAACGGCTAGAAACTAAAACTTCCCTACCACTTTTAGTAGTTTTATTTAACTCGCCCTCCCACTTACCCTTAGCGACGACATTTAACAAAGCTGCTTCGATTTCCGCAGAAGGTTCATTAAATAATAATTCAGCGACATTTTTCCCCCAAGCCTCGTGAGCCTTCCAGCCATAGAGATTTTCTGCACCTTTATTCCAAAATAGAATTTTATTTTCTAAATCGCGCACGCAAATTGCATCAGTGGTGACATCTAATAATGCCGCTTGTTCGCGGATTTTTTCTTCAGCCAGCAGGCGATCGCGCAGGGCGGCTTGCCGTTCGCTAATATCTATGCTGGCACAGGTTATACCGACAATTTCTTGTAACTCATTGCGTAATGGCTCAACAGTCAAATCGTAATAGCGAATTCCTTGGGGAGTAGTGATAGATACTTCCTCTCTAGTACCGATACCGCTGGTTAGTACACTGTGTTTGATAGCAGTGAGACGTTGGGCATCTTTCGCTAGGATGAGATCGAAATCATGTTTGCCCAACATTTCCTCAACTGTCCACCCAGAAATGGGATTATAAACCCAGGTATAACGTAACTCCTTGTCCTGGTTGAAAACGAAAATTGGTGAGTTTTTGAGCGCAACCCGAAATCGCTCCTCGCTCTGTCGTAGTGCATCTTCCACCCGTTGACGCTCGATTGCATAACGCATGGAACGCACTAGCAAGTCGCCAGTCACTTGTCCTTTGACTAAATAATCTTGCGCTCCTTCCTGCATTGCCCGCAGTGCCAAGGTTTCATCATCTAGGCCAGTCAAGACGATGATGGGAGTTGCTTTTGCTTGATGTGTTGCTCTGACAAACGTTTCCATTCCCTGACTGTCAGGCAGGGAGAGGTCTAATAGCATCACATCGAAGCTGTCATTAACTAAACAGTCGAGTGCCTCGCTAAGCCGCTCAACTGGCTGTAACTCTACCCTAGCTGTAGTTACTTCCTTTAAAAACTCTTGCAATAAAAAGACATCGCCAGGGTTATCTTCAACTAATAAGACTTTAATAAGTTGACCTGCCATTGCCATCACTCCGGTGGCAGTTTTACGATCGCAAACCAGAAATGTTCTATGGATTGTACAATTTTAACGAACTGATCGAAGTCAACAGGCTTAGTTATATAGCAATTAGCAGCCAAGTTATATGCTTTGAGAATATCTTCTTCTGCTTGGGAAGTAGTCAGAACAACCACAGGAATTCGTTTGAGAGAAACATCGGTTTTGATTTCTGCCAGTACTTCCCGCCCATCTTTTCTCGGTAAATTTAAATCGAGCAGTACAATATCTGGGTGCGGAACCTTAGCATATTTTTCTTGTTTACGCAAAAATGCCATTGCTTCTACGCCATCTTCAACCACATTGAGGTTAACTGAGATTTTGCTATCTTCCAAGGCGATCCTTGTGAGTTGGGCATCGCCAGGATTGTCTTCTACTAACAAAACCTCTATAGGCATAATCGTTGATGTGTTATTCACGATTGTTGATCGGACTGGGGATTCTTAATAGGCAGGGGGAGCAGGGGAAGCATGGGGAGATGCGGGGACAAAGAAAATAACTCCAGCCTTCTGCCTTCTGCCCTTAGGGTGACGATCGTATGCTCGCTAACGCAGTCGCTCGTGGGGGAAACCCCCAAGACCGCGCTGTCTCACCTTCTGCTTTTTGCTTCTTTTCTAATACCCACTGCCCCTTGTAAACGGGGCAGTGGCTTCCAGAAAGGTAGCACTTTGCTCTGCTCGATCTGGAATTGTGAAGTAGAAAGTCGAGCCTTGACCCGGTTCTGATTCAACCCAGATACAACCACCATGTCGCTCTATAATCTTCTTACAAATTGCCAAACCAATTCCAGTACCTGGGTACTGACTTCTTCCATGTAGGCGTTGAAAAATCACAAAAATGCGTTCAGCATACTGTGCTTCTAAGCCAATTCCATTATCGCGTACTGAAAATAGCCATTCTGAGTGTTGAGTGCTGAGTGCTGTTAGCGGTAGTGGGGCGTTTAGCCCGTGCTGCGTTAGAAGTTCCTCCCCTGCTCCCCCTGCTTCCCCTGCTTCCCCACCTTTCCTCACTGCCCCAACATGAATTTTTGGTGGCTGTTGCCCGCGGAATTTGATAGCATTGCCAATAAGATTTTGCAATACCTGTGCCAGTTGCGTAGGATCGGCTCTGAGTACAGGTAAAGGATCGTGGGTGATTGCTCCACCACATTCTTCAATGGCGACTTTAAGATTTGCGATCGCCCGATCGAAAATAACTTGACAATCAACTTGTTCAAAGGGCTGTCCACGAGTACTAACACGAGAATAGTTCAATAAATCGTTGATTAGGGTTTGCATCCGGCGTGCGCCATCTACAGCATAGTTAATAAACTGTTCGGCGTTGCTATCTAGCTGAGTCTTATATTTTCGCTCTAGCAGCTGTAAATAACTCGTCACCATCCGCAACGGTTCTTGCAAATCATGGGAAGCTACATAGGCAAACTGTTCTAATTCAGCATTAGAACGAAGAAGTTCCTGTCTTTGGCGGGTTTCTTGCTCCAGCATTTGCGCTTGCGAAAGGGCAATACCAATCTGATTTGCTAACTGTTGCAATAACTCCAATTCAAAGCTGCTCCAGTGTCTAGGTGCAGCACATTGATGGGCAACCAGCAAGCCCCAAATACCATCTCTGATGAGAATTGGCACTACAAGGTTAGCTTTGACACCAAATTGCTGGAGAAATTCCCGATGGCAGGCTTGGATATTGGCATGTTCAATGTCTACAATTGCACTTACCCTTCCTTGGCGATATTTCTCTATGTAGCTTTCCTTAAAGCAGGGGTCGAGAATGTTTTTTCCCAACACCACAGGCCAACCAGGAAGCACCGCCTCTTGTACCACTGTTCCCGAACCATCAGCGTGAAGCCGAAAAATCAAAACTCGGTCGGCTTGCAGTAGTTTTTGTACTTCAGTAACTGTAGTTTGCAGAATTTCCGGCAATTGTAAAGACTCACGAATTTTCAGGGTGATTTCTGAAAATAATTGCGATCGCAGATGTTGTCGTTTTAATTCCGTTTCTGTTTGTTTGAGTTCCTCGGCAAAGCGGGACACTTCTGCTAAATTACGTCTTAACTCCATTTGGCTAATCACTTGGCGGCTTAAAGCCTGAAGTGCGTCCATTTGTTTTTGGTTGAGTTCTCGTGGAGTTTGATCGATTACACACAGAGTTCCGACAATATCTCCTTTGGGAGTAATCAGGGGTACCCCTGCATAAAAACGCACATGGGGATAATCAGTTACTACCGGATTTGCCGCTAACTTTTCATCAGCTAGCGTATCTGGAACCACTACAATATCTCGTCGCTCTAGACACAGGTAAGATAACCCTACATTACGGGGCATTTCCGAGACTTCCAAACCTAGTTTTGCCTTAAACCACTGACGGTCTTCGGCAATTAAATTTACTAATGCTATGGAAGTACCACAAATAAAAGCAGCTAACCGAGCAAGATTATCATAAGCTTCTTCGGGTTCAGTGTCCAGAATCTGGTACTCGCGGAGAGCTGCAAGTCTCTCCGCCTCGTTATAACTATTAAATCCAGCTTTCATCAATTTTTATTAAAAAGTCGCAAAACAAGGCTTAGTAAGTATTTTGAATGCTCAATAACTGGCTTAGTCTTTTTTTAGATTAATTAATCATCCCTTTGCTTGTGGCTTTTCAGGGAAGTTTTTTTAGATTTTGATTAAAAAGCTATATGCAAAACAGGAAAAGCATTTGTCCCAAACTTTTACCTCTGGAACAATTCTAGTGTAGACAAGTTAATTAGCCAAAGTTACGATATTTTTTCTTGGGCGATCGCTAGCATATTACTAGACGGATCTACACCTAGCATTTGCCACTCTAAATTGCTTGTGCCCAACTTGACTAATTCCGCACCTGTACCAGCATCCACAACCAACACATTAGCTTTTTCTGGCAGACGCGATCGCAAAACAGCCAATACTATTGTGTGCATTGCTTCATAACCTGGTATGGCCATTTGCGCTATGTTGTCGTATTCGTTGACGGCAAATGGTGGATTAGAATCAAAATCTATGTTCTGGCATCAATTGATATTGCTAACTGATGAATGATGACTGGGAAAAAGTTTTCCTAATACCGAATACCCAATCCCTAATACTCAGTCCCCAATACCGAATACCTAATCCCCCTTCAGGTTCGCCAGTCGCTCATGGGGAGCCACTCCGTTGCGGTGAGCAGTCCGTTGGGCGGCTTCGCCGACTTGAAGGAACTGCGAACCCGAAGGGGGGTTCCCCCCGTTGTAGGCGGAACGCCTTCCCGCAGGGTAGGAAGTGGCATGGAAACCCCCAAGACCGCACTGGCTCACCAGTCCTTAGTCCCTTTCAATATACCTTTGCCAAAGCTGACTCCCGGAACTTGCTAATTAAATCACTGAGATTACCTGTATTCAGCCGATAATTTAAGGGATGGGCAATCAACCGTGCCGTACTTTCGTATAAAGTAGCAATTTCAATCAGACCATTTTCCCGCAACGTCCGCCCCGTGGAAACTAAATCTACAATCGCCTCTGACATCCCTGTAATTGGGCCGAGTTCTACTGAACCATACAGCGGTACTATTTCAATCGGTAGATCTAAATTTTGGAAATATTCACGAGCGCAATTCACATACTTGGAAGCAACCCGACCATGAGGCGGCAAATCTAAAGGTGATTTGTAAGGACTCGATGCTTTGACAGCCACCGACATGCGACAATACCCGAACTGCAAATCAACCAAGTGTGCAACTTGGGGCTGTTTTTCTCGCAGTACATCATAACCAACAATACCCAGCTGTGCCTGACCATACTCTACATAAACGGGGACATCTTGTGCCCTTACTAGTAGTGCTTTTGCTTGTCCGCTAGCATCAGGAATTTGAAGTTGACGAGTTCCCGAATCTAAAAAAGCACTAAAATCTAATCCCACAGCTTGCAGCAGGCGGATGCTATGTTTGAGTAGTTCCCCTTTTGGCAATGCAACAGTTAGCATTCTTTTTCTCAGTGTCCTTGGCGACTGGGCGATTCATTATATTGAGAATATCTCTATATGCTTACCATAAGCAGTATGAGAATTTTATTAGTTGATGATGAAGTTGAACTAACTGGCCCTTTGAGTCGCTTATTAACTCGTGAGGGCTACACTGTGGATGCCGCTTATGATGGGACAAGTGGCAATGAACTCGTACAAGCAGGCAGTTATGACCTACTGATTTTAGATTGGATGCTGCCAGGAAAAACGGGGTTGGAGATTTGTCAGCAATTACGCCGCCAAGGCAAAACTACTCCCGTTCTGTTCCTTACGGCTAAAGATACTTTAGATGACCGTGTAGAAGGTTTAGATGCTGGCGCAGATGACTATTTAGTCAAACCCTTTGAATTGCGGGAATTGCTAGCTAGAGTTCGTGCTTTATTGCGGCGTTCTGGTTCTCAAAGCTATGAAATTACAACTGGAAGGTTGACTGTAGCTGATTTAGAACTCGATTGCGAAAACCAAATAGCCTATCGCCAAGGACGGATGATTGAACTATCCCAAAAGGAAAGCCAACTGCTGCAATACTTTATGGAAAACCCCGGACAGCTTTTGACTCACGCCCAGATTTTGCAAAGTCTGTGGCAAGATGGCGAACAACCGAATAGTAATGTCATCGCCGCATTAATTCGCCTGCTGCGTCGTAAGATTGAGGTGGGTAAAGAAACTACACTGATTCACACTGTTTATGGCAAAGGCTATCGCTTTGGTGCTGCGTCAGTAGAACCATACTAATTCGTAATTAAGATATACAGGATAACGTTTGTCTTGAGTCTTCTTTTATACTCATTGCCTTATGTTTTTATAGTATTCAACAATTGATTAATTTGAGTTTGCAATTCTTCTCGAAATTTTTGCGCTTGTTGATAGACTGCTGTACGGTCTTTTGCTGAATTAATATCCTTTTTTAAAGGCTGGATAAAGTAACGTAGGCGAGTTTTCATTGCCCAAACTCCCATTGAAGGAAATAGAATCAAGGCAATCATCAAAGGCGATATGGGTAAGAATGGTAACTTGAATAGTCGTTGCAATTTTTTGAGATTAACAGTCCAAGGATGTAAAGATTCACTACCGATGCAGAGTACTGGAAGAATGGGAATATGGTAGCGATCGCTTAACTGCATAAAGCTGACATCGAACTTTTGCAGATGATAGCGTTGACTCCACCCTTTTAAGGGGCCGCGTAAACCTTCTGGTGCGTATAAAATAGTTTTACCTTGGGCAATGGCTGCTTCAAAATTGCCTAACTCTGCTCGCACACCACCTAAAACTTGCGACCATTTAGGTGGCAACCACCAAATCATCCAAGGATGCTCAAATAATACTGGACTTGCTAAGGGTTGCACTGTCCATCTTCGTTCTTCACTTAACACATAACCCAAAGTGATAAAGTCCCAAGGAAAACACATCCCTGCATGATTCATTGCCACAATCATTGACCCTGTTTGTGGCAAGTTCTCAAGTTGTTGCAGTTCTCCTTGAAAATAATATTTAACGATAGGAGCTAAAATTTCTTGACGAAAAGCTTCTTGATATTTGGGATTAAATTCACCAATTTCTGTTCGTGGCGAACGACAACCCAAACGCAACCATCGACTGAGTAGCGCTAAATAAAATCCGCACGGAAGCAAAAATAATATGTATTCCAGCCAATTCCAACCATCTGGATCGGTGTGATAATGCTGCCAGTGGCGATTAAATAAAATCAGCCAACCAGGAGGATACCAAAGGCAAAACCAATCAAACCAGCTAAATTTATAGCCTGCATCTGATGCTTTTTCTAGTCGTGTGTTCAGGAGGTTTTCGGAGTGTTGATTAATCACAACAGCGGTGCAGATTAGGCAAAAACATAGGGGTGCATCCCAGTTTTTATTTTTTAATGAGAGAATAGCTTTCATTGCGTTCGCGTAGCGTCTCGTAGAGAGGAGGAACGACGAAGCAATCGCATGGACTCGCTCGTAGTTTGAGGATTTGGCGATTGCTACTCTGCGAGAACGCTTTCAGCGAACGCTTCGCTCGCAATGACATGCAAAAAAGTGGGATGCTCCCAAAATATAGTTCAGCGTATATCCTAGCTTGATAATTTTACTCTTGGCATCCTACCCTGTACAGAAACAATGCTCATCTAGCCTTACAAAGGCTACGCCTACATAGATCGGCAAAAAAGGAACTTATCTCTCCACCGAAGTACTCAGATTGTGGCATAATAAGCCGGTCGCATACACTAAGCCATCAATCGTGCCAGATACCGATTCTATCAACGACCTTGCTGCGGCTCTGCAACAGCCAGCCGACCTCGCATTTGAACTGCCAGATCCAGAAGATGAACAGATTCCAGAGTCAGATTTTCAACAGCAGCTTGATGTAGCTTGGCAAGTGTGCGATCGCTTCGACCTGCAAACTGAAATTTGGCGGGGGCGAATTTTACGTGCTATCCGCGATAGGGAGAAAATGGGTGGCGACGGACGGGGTACCGGTTTTCTCAGATGGCTCAAAGAACGGGAAATCAGTAAAAGTCAGGCGTATGCTTGGATTCAACTAGCTAATAGTGCTGATACCCTTTTAGAAGAAGGCAAACTCGAACCGAGTGCGGTGAATAACTTTAGTAAACGAGCATTTGTCGAAACCTCCAAAGCTGTCCCAGAAGTACAACAGATGGTGAGTGAAGCTGCACAAAAAGGCGATCGCATCACCAGGCGGGAAGTGCGTCAACTCACCGACGAATGGACGGCTATGTCCTCGGAGTTGCTACCCGAACCAGTGAAGCTCAAAGCAGCAGATAACACCCTTCCGCCGCGCTACATCGCCCCCTTGGTGAAGGAAATGGAGAAACTGCCAGAATCGCATCAAAAATTTATCCAAAAAGAAATTGCCGCTAATCCTGACGTTGATACCCTCAAACAAGTAACTACCGAGGCACGTCAATTAGGAAAGTATCTCAAATCTGCCGCTCAAGTCCAAGCCTTAGCCCAGGAAGATATTGATATCGAAACAGCATTAGAAGAAGCACAAAGAATTGGCTGTTTGAGTGTAGCTGCTGACTTGGTAAATCAAGCTTCCCAAATAGAACAAACAATTGCCAAGTTATACATGACTTGGAAACGCATCGGTAATTTAGCAGATCGGTTGTACGTGGATACCGGTGCAAGTACGCCGAATTTGCGATCGCTCCTTACTTGTATAGAACCCCTTGGTGGCGAAGTCATGGAACTGCAACTAAGTGGCACTACCGAGCATACTGTCCGCTTGCAAATCCAGGAGACTAATTAGAGAGGCTTCGCTTGGCGATCCTTAAGGCAGCAAGTCATTATCTGCACTGTTGTAGGATTCAAAAGTTTGTGAATTCTTCATAATTTTGTTGTTGTTTATGCGTACCGATCGCATTACCTTGTATGCCATAATTTTCTCATAACATATCCGGTTAAACACTGATGTTAAAACCGAGCTTGTGAAGGGTAACAGAGGCGCAAAAGGTCAACAAAAGTATATAAATCTTTACGAAAATAAACTTCTAAAAGATATTCTAAATATGGATTACATAAAAATATGAATCAGACTAAATTCTCTCATGTAATGCCTATTTGGAAGTTTTGCACTTTATATATTTTTACTTGGGGAATTTATCAACTGCCATGGGCACATAAGCAATGGCAATTTATTAAAGAACGCGAGCATTTAAACATTAGACCTTGGTTTCGGTCTTGGTTTTTGCCTTTTTATTTGTACAGTTTATGCCAAAAAGTTTTTGCTCTAGCCGAAGAACAAGGATACAGAGTTAAAGCTTCACCTTTTCAGGTGACATTTTTTTATTGGATATTTGTAGTCCTGACAAAATTACCAGAACCATGGTGGCTAATATCATTTTTTAGTTTTATTCCCTTATTAACTGTTGTGAAAGCACTTAATTATTACTGGGGACAGCAACAACAACATTTGCCTATCAATGAATCTTTTACAGGCAGGGAAATCTCGTGGATTATATTCGGTGTAGTTCTATGGTTATTGATAATCATTGGTTTTTTAAGTGAAGGTGAGATATAGCAATACCATTTGATTTGTGAAAAATACTTTAGTTTAACGAATCACAAAGAACGCAAAGTAAAAGGAAATAAATAATTTCACCAATGATTTAAAATTGCTATATAAAAATAGTGGATTCAATAAGGTATTATCAAATTGTCGCTATGTTTAGTGACTTAATAGAGGCTTCATAATACTCCTGCTAATTACCTGCCAAAGTATGACCTACTGCCTCAATCCCGATTGCTATAAACCCCAAAATCCCGCTGATGGAAATTTTTGCCTCAACTGCGGGACAAAGCTACTGCTAAGACAAAGATATCAAGCGATTAGTCAATTGGGTGAGGGTGGATTTGGCAAAACCTATCGTGCAGTCGATAAAGACAGATTAAATGAAGTCTGCGTAATTAAGCAATTTTCTCCATCGCCAGAAATTCAAGGAAACTCGCAAGCGCTAAATAAGGCAATTGAACTGTTTAATCAAGAAGCAATTCGCCTATACGAACTAGGAAAGCACGATCGCATTCCCAATCTCCAAGCTTATTTTGAACAAGACAAACGGCTGTATCTAGTGCAAGAATTCGTTGATGGGGAGAATTTATTAAAGGAATTAGAACGTCACGGAACCTTTAACGAAAGCCAGATTTGGCAGCTTTTGGCTGATTTATTGCCAGTGGTGAAGTTCGTTCACGAACATGGAGTGATTCATCGGGATATCAAGCCGGAAAATATTATGCGTCGCCAAAGCGATCGCGCTTTTGTACTCATTGATTTTGGAGTTTCTAAACAAGCAAGTGGTACAATCATCAGCGGAGCGCGGGGTACAATGGCTGGTACGCCAGGGTATGCCCCAGATGAACAAATGCGCTTTGGCGAAGCTTATCCAGCTAGCGACCTCTACTCATTGGGTGCAACTTGCTTGCATCTGATGACGGGAATGCATCCTTCTAATCTCTACAATGCCTGGGAGTCTCGCTGGTTATGGCAAGAACAGCTGTCGAGTGCAAATATAAACATCAGCAACCAGCTAGTAGCAATTTTAGATAAACTACTCAAAGACCGAGTAGGCGATCGCTACCAATCAGTTCAGCAAGTGCTACAAGATGTCAATGGCATCAATTCACCTGCTGAAGTTCCGCCAACAATTATAACTAAACCACCGAAAACAGCGCCTAAAATTCAAGGTTGGCGATGTATCCACACTCTTACAGGTCATGCGGCTTCTGTGCGTTCCATCGCCATTAGTCCAGACGGACAAACCATTGCCAGTGGCAGCGACGACAATACAATTAAGCTGTGGCATCTCGACAGTGGCAACCTCAAGAGTACCCTGACTTCCCCATCCGGATTATTAAAACGCGAGACAACTTGGTATACTTCCATAGCCTTTAGCCGCGATGGGCAGACAATCATCAGTGGTAGTTTGGACAAATCTATCAAACTCTGGGATTGGATTAGTGGCAAACAGCTTCGCAAACTCAAAGGGCATTCCGATCGAGTAAATGCGATCGCCCTTAGTCCAGATGGTCAAACTTTAGTCAGTGGTAGTCGTGACAACACTATCAAAGTCTGGAATTTGCCTACTGGGCAACTAATTCGCAATCTGACTGGGCATTCTAACTCAATTCATACCCTAGCCATCAGCCCTGATGGTCAGATACTTACTAGTGGTAGTTGGGACAACACAATTAAAGTTTGGAACCTACTCAACGGCAAACT
This sequence comes from Dendronalium sp. ChiSLP03b, assembly GCF_034531165.2. Lineage (NCBI taxonomy): Bacteria > Bacillati > Cyanobacteriota > Cyanophyceae > Nostocales > Nostocaceae > Dendronalium > Dendronalium sp. ChiSLP03b. The sequence continues at coordinate 58,612 of NZ_JAVRBR020000070.1, forward strand.
AATTCGCACCTTTACTGGACATTTAGACTGGGTTTATAGTGTTGCCATTAGCCCAGATAGTCAAACTTTAGCTAGTGGCAGTCGAGACAAAACAATTCATCTCTGGCATCTAGAAAGCGGCACAATGATTCGTACCCTAGCAGGGCATTCTGACTGGGTGAGTGCTGTTGCCATTAGCCCGCAAAATAATCTGCTGGTTAGTGGTAGTCGAGACAAAACCATCAAATTGTGGGATATGAGCAACGGACAACTAATTGAAACACTCACTGGACATTTAGATTTAATTCATGCGATCGCTTTTAGTCGAGATGGCAGGAGCATTATCAGTAGTAGCAATGATGGTGCAATCAAAATTTGGCGATATTGAAGAGCTAGTAAGGTGTTTACTGCCACCTCTATTTCTACCCGTTGACTGTTGTAGCTTGTCCTTTAGTTACCGTATCTAAAATATTCAAAACCTTTGGAACTAAAGGCTTTAGATTCGCTAAACGATTCGATGTTGCTTGCAGAATAATTACCGCAATATCAAACTGTGGCAGATTCTGTTGAAACGATAAGTTGCGATCGACTGTGATGAAAATATCAAACTCTGCTTCTGCAAGGGTGAGAAGTTGACCATTTTTTACCCCCGCCCATCCCATCTGTGGAACTGTTTTTACTTCATGGCCAACAAATCTCGCTAGTTTGCGATCGATGCACTCATCCAAAAGGAGCTTCATGCTTCCATACCAACAAGCTGCTTTTCTGCCTCTTCTAGCAAGGCGATGACCTGCTCTCTGGTAACAGTCGGAAATCCATCCAAAAAGTCGTCAATCGACTCTCCCGCTTTCAGATAGTCCAGAAGCGTCTGTACAGGAACCCTAGTACCAACAAAAACTGGAGTACCACCCATGATTTCAGGAGATGCACTAATAATTAAGGAGTCTTTAAGCATAAGTCTTTGACCTCCAGGTTCCGTACCTACTAGTTTATCAATCCTCATGAGATATAATCCTTTGGAGTAGCCCCAGACTAGGCAAGCAACGCGGTCTAAGAATTCAGTCGAAGTGGACGATTAAACTGAAGTTCCCGCCAAGCAATGCGTTTGCTCTGCCCTCATCTCCCCTACTCCCTACTTCTTAACGCACAGGATGCAGGATTTAGTGCTGGGCTATGGGGTATTACAGCGGGTGCTTGGGCAACCAGAACCACGTCACCATTGCTATCCACTACCCACCCTTGAGCTTCTACAATTTGAGTAGGAGCAGTCATAGACTTAACTTTCTGCGATATTACTTGTGCAGGCTTCTGCTGCTGCATCATTACTCTATTCTGTAGACCATCGGCACGATTCTTATCCTGCGCCTCTGGTGAGATCCAATCTGCTAGCACCGCATCACTTATCAATGGATCTGTGGGACTAGATTCTATTCCTCCACGCCCTGTAGTAGTAAATGAAGCCCTCGCTGTTTTTCCAGCATTACAGCCAGCGACAATTTGCCGCGAAGCATCAACTACATCTGCGGGTAGTTCTACTAATCCTTGACTGGGGTCAACATCTGGTGAGTTAATTTCTACCGAGCCACTTAATGAAGGGTTTTCCTGAGAAAACGCCGTGATGTCATTGGTTGGTACTCTACTGGGGTTGAGTTCCTCTGGTTTTTCGGTGTTTAATAGCTTTACCAAGTCTGCGCGATCGCGCTGCACAAACCCAAATAGACTATTAGCGTTGATTGTAATCTGACCACCAGAGCCAAAAAAAGCATTGGCTGTAATATCGCTATTGTTCAAAGGAACGGCAAATATCAAACCATTAGGTGCATCAATTTTAATATTACCGCCATTCCCACCAGTTCCTGACTTACCTGAATTAGTTGATATTTGACTATTGCGGCGCATCAGTAATAAGTCTCGCACCTGTAGAGTAATATTTCCGCCCTGACCTAACTCACTATTAGATGTGAGTTTTCCTTTGTTTTCTAGCTGGATAGAGCGAGCAGTTACATTGATATCGCCTGCTTTGCCTATATTAGCTGCACCCTGTGGGTAGGAAAAAGACTTGCTCGATTGGCTGTTTACAGTGATTTCCGCTCCATCCCAAATAATTAATTTACCTGTGTTAACTGTCACTTTTCCAGCATCTCCAGAAGTGTTAGTCGAAGCAAACAAGCCGCTAGTAACATTTGGATTTTTTGAAGTTCCAATTAGTTCTACCGACTCAGAGGCATTTACAGTCAAATTTCCTCCTGCTCCTTTACCTGCTATACGTTGTGAGTTCGCAATAGAGTCTGTTGCTATTTGCCCCCCATCTTGAATGCGTAACTTCCCTGTATTGATTGTTATGTCACCTGCTTTCCCAGCAACAGCAGTTGAACTAAATAATGAACTTGGTGTAATCACACCATCTGGATCAGTAAAGCTACCAAAAACTTCCACTGTTTCGGAGGTATTTACAATCAACTTTCCTCCATTCCCCTGACCTCTAGTAGCAGTAGATACTGCTGCACCATCCCGAACAATTAATTTTCTAGCATTAATCGTTAAGTCTCCACCATCTTTTGCACCTGTAGTCTGAGTTCTCAAGCGAACAGGATAACCCTTTAATTCAACGGTGTTACCCCGCACCTGGATATTGCCTCCATTACCATCTCTGTTATTAGCATCTACTTGAGATGGAATATTAACACCGTTAACAGTTCGCCAGATGAGTTGAATATTTTGGAAATTGTGGACATTTTCATATCCCAAAATCCAGCCTTGGTTTATCGGTTTGAGACTAACCAGACTATTAGCAGCAACACTTCCTAGCTCAATTCTTCCCGATGCTGCTGTTAAATTTCCGCCTTCTAGGGTTATATCACCACCGACAAGTGCCAAGGTTGTGTTTGGCTTCACTTGTAGACCAACAGGGTTAGATATACCACTTACTCTTGCTTGAGATTGATTGCGGATAGGAGCCGCAGTTGCTCCAAATTGCAAACCAATGGGAACACTTACTGACAGTAAGGGTGTAGTTTGGGGATCTATAGCACTAAACTTAGTACCATCAGCAAAGTTCAAACTACTCGCTGTACTCGCGACAAATGAACCGCCGATGTCTAAAGAAGCATTGGAACCAAAAATAACCCCATTGGGATTAATCAAAAACAGGTTGGCTGTACCATGAGTTTTCAGGATGCCGTCAATATTAGAAATTGATTTACCCGTCACGCGACTAATAATGTTCTGAATATCCGCAGCGTTTTTAAACTCAGCTGTACTCCCAGTAGGTAAAGAAAATTCCTTAAAACTGTGGAACAGATTACTTCCAGATTGGGTTCCACCTTCAATAATTCTGATATTGTACTGTGTTGTAACTTGAGAATTATTAGGCAGAGTAGCATCTGGGTCGATTTGGGCAACAGCAGAGTTTATAGACAAAGCTATTGCACCACCTACTGCAAATCCTAGACTTTTAAACCAAACCCCAAGAGTACTCATACCGAATATTGCACCACTTAAGAGAAGTACTAGTTGCTGATAAACTTTGATACTGAATCTAAATTAGGTAGACTATGTCTAAATAAGTAATCTAAGTTTCTCTTGCTACCAAAGTTTATAACATTCTCGGTTCCAAACAATACACAGGGGCACAATAATATTGTGCCCCTACGATAAATCCTTATTCTACGCAATTGAAACGGGCGATAATTACAATTAGTCTTGTCAATTGACTAATAAATAATCTGTTTGTTGAAAATTAGGATGAATTTTTATGAAATTACTAACAAAATACTTAGCTTTTTATGTTAGGCTTTTACCTCTATTTTCAACGAATAGTGATAGGCGTTACTTTGACAATACTGTTAAAACTTACCTACATATTCTATTACCATCCGCATCATACCAACAATCTGCAAGTAATATCTTCTTGCTTGGGATTTGTCTTAAAATATTTTGAGCTTCTTGCTTTTCAACAGCATCTTGATTTTGAAGTTGAGTTTGGTTTCTATTAATACTAGAATTACTTTTTATGGCATTGTCTCCTGATATATTGTGATTTTCTAGCACACTGCTGGAGTTAGACGTATTCAGATAATTCAGTAAAGTAGCATCCTGATTAATTAGAGCAATAGCAGAGTTTCCAGAAAAAGCTATTGCACTAACTGTTGCAACTCCAAAACCTTTAACCCAGAACAAAATATTACTCATCTATATTGCACCTTTCATCAAAAGTGATAGTTGCTGCACAGCACTTAAAGCTGTAACAATTTTCAATTAGAGCACATTGAAATTGGTAATCTCTATTTTACTTGTTATAAAACTTAAGCATTCTCGTCTGTGAACAATAAATAATAGGGGCATAACAAGGTTATGTCCCTATGATAAACATCTACTCGACTTAATTGGAAATAGCTATTATCTAAATTAAGAATATTGTCAACATTAACTACTGAAAAGCTTTTTTATTGAAAACTAGGATAGGATTTTAGGCAATTTTAAAAAATTGCCTGACTTTTCAGGTTTATTCACTTGCTACTTTCTCAATTAATTGAGAAAGTAGCATTTTAGTTGACAAGATTTTTAAGACCTAATTACATTTTCTATTACCGTCCTCATCTATCCAACAATCCTTTAGCTTCTTCGTATTGGGTAGCGCAGGAGCATCATTCTTGGTTTCGATACTGCCCTCCAAATCTAAAGAATTATCTTCTGATAAACCGTCTGTTGCGTTACTTGCGTCACTTGCGATCGCAACACTCACCTGAGAGTTATTTACGCTTTCACTTGATTCAGTTTGAATATCATTTGTTAACTGCTGTGCTGTTTGAGATTCCATGAGTTTTACTTTCCTTACAGACTGATAGTTGTATGAACTGATATGTAATCTATGAATTAACGTGAATTCTATGAGTCAATTCTGGGAACTAAAGAATATAGAGACTAGAGGATGACCAAAGAATTAAACTTCTAAAGCTTCCTCAAATTCACACTTAATTGATTACTCAGTCTGGCTTGTAAGAATTACGCAGCTTTAACAAAGCTTTATACTTTTTGACTTAAATTCTCAAGGTTTTCACGAGTTCAATTGCTAACCTTTCTTTATTCAAAAGGGTTGAGTAATTGATACCTCCCTAACTTTCATACTCTTAAGCCTATTTGAACAATTTACAGACCAAACCCTACCTTCACCACATCTTTATTAACTTGTTACTTTACCTTGAGTGTTGATTACTCGCGTTGCAAGGTTAACGATACCTGGGCCAAATACTGCGTCCTACGCATCCAGATGGTTTGGATATTATCTACTGAATTTGATAGGCAGTTACCAATATAAAAGTTACAAATTATTGCCTTTGCTCTTCACTAATTCTTAATACCCGTGGCAGCAATACCGCGAATAAACTGACGCTGACCGATAAGAAATAATACCATTACCGGAACCGTGGCAATTGTCACTGCTGCCATCATCAAGGGCCAATTATTCGTAAATTGTTCTTGAAACTCTGCCAATGCCAGCTGCACCGTTCTTAATTCTGGTCGGGTTGTGAACACCAAAGGCTTAAATAAATCGTTCCATTCTGCAATAAAGGTGAAGAGAAACAGCGTCACCAAAGCTGGACGTGCTAAAGGTAACATCACCCGCCACAAAATTTGCAGTCGGTTCGCCCCATCTATGGTTGCAGCTTCTTCCAACTCTACGGGAATTGTCTGGAAATACTGACGTAACAAGAAAATACCAAAGCCGTTGACAGCAGTCGGTAAAATTAGCGCCCCATAGGTATTTATTAGGTGTCCCCACTTCAATACCAAAAAAATCGGTATTACCAACAACTGAAAGGGAATAACCAAAGTAGCCAAGACGACTAGTAACAGCGCTTGCTTACCGCGAAATTTCAGCCGTGCTAGGGCGTAACCTGCCAATGCTGAAGTGACCATTTGAAACGCAGTCACAGCGATCGCCACTAAGGTAGAATTAGCAAACGCCAGCAGAAATTTACCTCGCTGCCATGCATCGCGGTAATTAGCTAAAGACCAATTATTTTGGGGAAAAATTTGTAAGGCGGTTCCTGGAGGTGTAAAAGAGGTGATGAATACCACAAACAATGGTAATAAGACAATAAATGCTCCTAGCAGTAGGACTCCTAGGCTGAAAAAATTGGCTGATTTGAGATTCCAGTTTTCTTGAGACATGAGTTGAGCTTCAAAGCATTTATTTCTCTAGTACTAGAGCATCGCCCCCAGCAACAGCTAATCTATAACATAGGAACTTGTTAAGTTAAATTAAATCACAGTGCTTGTAACCTTAAATTCCTAAGGTAAATTAAGTTCTGGTATCAAATGATTCAGGTTTACAGGAGTAAACATACTATGCAGCAGTTTGCAGCCGAATTGGAAATTGATTTTAAAAGTGAAAAATACAAAGATGCTTACAGCCGTATAAATGCGATCGTGATTGAAGGGGAACAAGAAGCCCACGAGAATTACATCAAACTGGCTGAACTGCTGCCTACACATCAAGATGATTTGATTCGCTTATCTAAAATGGAAAGTCGCCACAAAAAAGGCTTTGAAGCCTGTGGGCGCAATCTTCAAGTAGAACCGGATCTACCATTCGCTAAGGAGTTTTTTGCTGGACTACATGGAAATTTCCAAAAAGCAGCAGCAGAAGGTAAAGTCGTCACTTGTTTGTTAATTCAATCTTTGATTATTGAATGTTTTGCCATAGCAGCATATAACATCTATATCCCCGTTGCCGATGATTTTGCTCGGAAAATTACTGAGGGAGTTGTCAAAGATGAGTATAGTCATCTGAACTTTGGAGAAGTTTGGTTGAAAGAAAATTTTGCTGAATCCAAAGCTGAGCTAGAGGAGGCAAATCGCCAAAACCTACCTATTGTTTGGAAAATGCTCAATGAAGTAGCAGACGATGCCCAAACTTTAGCAATGGAAAAAGATGCTTTAGTTGAAGACTTCATGATTCAATACGGAGAAGCGTTGAGTAATATTGGCTTCACAACTAGAGATATCATGCGCTTATCAGCTTACGGACTCACAGCTGCCTAAAAAATTTAGGAGTGAGAAGTTATGAGTATTACTCCTCACTCCTGTATGGGCGCTGCGGCCTTGCACCCCTTCTAACTACTAATTACACGCTTTTAACGAGGCACACGCCTAACACATCACTACATGTTTGGTCTAATTGGACATCTGACAAGTTTAGAACACGCTCAAGCGGTAGCTCAAGAATTAGGCTACCCAGAATATGCCGATCAAGGGCTAGATTTTTGGTGCAGCGCCCCGCCACAAATTGTCGATAACATTACCGTTACCAGTGTTACTGGACAGACAATTGAAGGACGGTATGTAGAATCTTGCTTTTTGCCTGAGATGCTTGCTAATCGACGCATCAAGGCGGCAACACGTAAAATCCTCAACGCCATGGCCCATGCTCAAAAGCATGGTATCAACATCACTGCTCTCGGAGGGTTTTCTTCCATTATTTTTGAAAACTTTAAATTAGAGCAGTTTAGCCAAGTCCGCAACATCAAACTAGAGTTTGAACGTTTCACCACAGGAAACACTCATACTGCTTACATTATTTGTCGGCAGGTAGAACAAGCTTCCAGAAAAATAGGGATTGATTTAAAGAACGCGACGGTTGCTATATGTGGGGCAACTGGGGATATTGGCAGTGCAGTCACACGCTGGTTAGATGCTAGAACAGATGTCAAGGAACTCTTGCTAATAGCCCGTAACCACGAACGCCTCACAGAGTTACAAGCCGAACTCGGGCGAGGAAAAATCATGACTTTAGATGAAGCACTACCTCAGGCTGATATTGTAGTGTGGGTTGCCAGTATGCCTAAAGGTGTGGAAATAGATGCTAATGTTCTGAAAAAACCTTGTTTGCTAATTGATGGTGGCTATCCGAAAAATTTAGCTACTAAAATTCAGCACCCTGATGTGTACGTGCTAAATGGTGGCATTGTAGAGCATTCTCTAGACATTGACTGGAAAATTATGAAAATCGTCAATATGGAAGTGCCAGCACGCCAGTTATTTGCTTGTTTTGCGGAGTCGATGTTGCTTGAATTTGAGAAGTTACATACGAACTTTTCTTGGGGGCGCAATCAGATTACCGTAGACAAAATGGAGCAAATTGGTCAAGCATCGGTGAAACACGGATTTAGACCACTGCTGGTTTAGGAACTGGGGACTAGTGACTGGGGACTGGGGACTAAGGACTAGGATATAATTCGCATTGCCCCCAATCTGAAATTCATAATCGCTAATTGCTAAACCTTCATAAATTATGCCCAATCCCTTATCATCAGTACCTAATACCCAATCCCTAATCCCCATTATCCCTAATTCCCAGAGGGTGCCCCGAGTTCCCCAATCCCTAATCCCTAATCCCTAACTATGGCAACTACTGAGCGCAAACCGCTATTGTTAGATTTTGAAAAGCCGCTAGCAGAATTGGCATCTCGAATCGATCAGATTCGGCAACTTGCAGAAGAAAATGGTGTCGATGTATCTGGTCAAATTAAGCAACTAGAAGCACGCGCCATGCAACTGCGTGAGGAAATTTTCAGTAGTTTATCACCGTTCCAACGACTGCAAGTCGCTCGTCATCCTCGCCGCCCTAGTACTCTCGACTACATTCAGGCAATTAGTGATGAATGGATGGAGTTACATGGCGATCGCAATGGTGGTGACGATCCGGCTTTAGTGGGTGGTGTTGGTCGTGTGGGTGGGCAACCCGTGGTAATGTTAGGTCAACAAAAAGGACGCGATACCAAGGATAATATTGCTCGTAACTTCGGTATGGCTGCCCCAGGTGGCTATCGTAAGGCACTGCGGTTGATGGAACATGCCAACAAATTTGGTATGCCAATTTTAACCTTTATTGATACACCTGGTGCTTTGGCTACAGTAGCAGCAGAAAACCAAGGAGCAGGCGAAGCGATCGCCTATAATTTGCGAGAGATGTTTTGCCTGGATGTGCCTATTATCTGCACAGTTATTGGTGAAGCCAGTTCTGGTGGCGCACTAGGTATCGGTATCGGCGATCGCCTGTTGATGTTTGAACACGCCGTTTATACAGTTATTAGTCCTGAAGGCTGTGCTGCTATTTTGTGGAAAGATTCTGCCAAAGCCCCACAAGCTGCTGTTGCCTTAAAAATTATTTCCCACGACCTGAAAAACCTGGGTATTATTGACCACATATTACCTGAACCCATCGGTGGCGCTCATGCTGACCCTTTAAAAGCTGCTACAACTCTCAAGCAAGCCCTATTAGAGAGTTTGGACGAACTCAATCAACTTACATCTCAAGAACGACGGCAACTGCGCTATGAGAAATTCCGCAAAATAGGCGTTTTTACTGAAGTTGCTCACTAACTACACTGGAAGATGATTGATTAGCTCAATAGCAATGCTATAATTGCCTATGGCGCTTAAAGATTTTTAACAATCTTCTCAGCCATAGGCATTTGCATTTTCGGCAAATCAACTCAACTTGATGAGTGGTTTGTGAAGTATTCAGTAATCAACTTTGAGTGAATGACCTGAGTTCCTAGGCAAATATTCGTCATATTCCCTAGAGGGACATTTGTCAGGTAAAAATACCTATATTGACAAGGCATTGTAGCAGTTATCGGAAAAAATTATCACAATTTAAGGTTAATTTAATCTATGCAACCCAATAGATTTTCATAATTGGGTGGCAAGCAGCCTTCGGAACTGCCAAAACAATTGGGAGAGAGCATGAGTTTCAAGCAGAAACAACGCGCCTTAATTACTGGGGCGAGTAGTGGAATTGGGAAAGCAACAGCTTTAGCCTTTGCGAAAGCCGGAGTTGATGTCGCCCTAGTCAGCCGGACTTTAAATAAATTAGAGGCGGTTGCAGAAGCAGCAAAGCACACAGGGGTAGAAGCCAAAGCTTATGCCGTAGACCTAGCTGATGTAACACAAGTAGAGAAAAAGATACAGGCGATCGCCCTGGATTTTGGGGATATAGATATTCTGGTAAACAATGCAGGCATAGCATACACAGCCACTTTAAGCGAAACCCCCTTAGAGGACTGGCAGCAAGTAATTAACTTAAATCTTACCAGTGTGTTTCAGTGCATTATGGGAATTTTGCCCGGAATGCGCGATCGAGGCACAGGCACAATTATCAATGTTGCTTCCATTGCCGCCAAGCAACCCTTTCCCGGTTGGGGAGCATACAGCGTCAGCAAAGCTGGTATTGTAGCCCTTTCTCAAACCTTAGCCCAAGAAGAACGCCCCCACGGCATTCGTGTCACCGCCATTTGTCCTGGTGCCGTCAATACCGAACTATGGGATACAGAAACTGTCCATGTCAATCTTGACCGTTCAAAAATGTTAACCCCAGAAATTGTTGCTCAGTCAATTTTCTATACCGCCCTACTACCACAGCAGGCGGTCATTGATGAATTGACTCTGATGCCCAGTGCTGGCGCTCTCTAAGTGGCGAGTTGGGGCAGATGAGGGAGATGAGGGAGCAGGGAGAGATATAACTACTAACTTCTGCCTTCTGCCTTCTGCCTTCTGCCTCATAACTAATTCAAACTCTAATCAAAACCTACACCATGACTATTGCTAGTTCCAACGGTTCCGATTGCTTTCAATCTCCTTTGATTCCTGACTTGGCAGAAACCATCAACTCCAGACCAGATCGCAACACCCATGATGGACGGCAGCCAGATTTGCACCAGCCTAAAGAGGAAGACATGGAGCAAATGATGGATGCCGTCAGGACATTACTGGTGGGTGTCGGAGAAGACCCCGAACGTGAAGGACTCCTCAAAACGCCCAAGCGCGTGGCAGAAGCAATGCGGTTTCTTACCAGTGGCTACAACCAATCTCTAGAAGAACTCGTTAATGGTGCCATCTTTAATGAAGGACATAACGAGATGGTGTTGGTTCGAGATATTAACTTCTTTAGCCTCTGCGAACACCACATGTTGCCGTTTATGGGGAGAGCGCATGTTGCCTACATCCCTAATCAAAAAGTTGTAGGACTGAGTAAGCTAGCCCGGATTGTTGAGATGTATTCTCGCCGCTTGCAAGTCCAGGAAAGGTTAACCCGCCAAATCGCCGAAGCAATTCAGACTATTCTCGAACCTCAAGGTGTAGCAGTTGTCATGGAAGCCAGCCATATGTGCATGGTGATGAGGGGCGTTCAGAAACCTGGCTCTTGGACTGTGACCAGCGCAATGGTTGGTGTATTCCAAGAAGAGCATAAAACCCGCGAAGAATTCTTTAACTTGATTCGTCACCAAGCAGCATTCTTTTAAGTGCTGAGAAGCCAGTGCGTTGCGGAGCCAGTCTCGTGGTGAGGCAGCGCTATCTTGGGGAGCCACTGCGTTGGGCGGCTTTGCCGACTTGAAGCAAGTGGCGTGGTTTCCCCCATGAGCGACTGCCGTAAGCGCAGTGAAGCGCGAGTCCTCGCCCAAGGGGAGCCACTGCGGTCTTGGGGTTTCCTCAAGTAGAGCAAGTGGCGTGCGACGCTAAAAGCGATAGCGCAGCGAAGCGCGAGTCATCGAGCGTCAAGGCTCTGCTGACTTGAGAGAACTGGCGTGAGGTTCCCTCCGTTGTAGCAACTGGCATTGCTGAGTTAGGAGTTTGGAGTTTTATCTCTCCCCCTGCTCCCTACTCCTTAACTTCTCAAATAACAGTGCTACTCTATCTAAATCCTTGTCTCCTGGTTTAATTTCTACACCACTAGATAAATCAATACCGTCGGGTTTTACCTGACTCAAGGCTGTCACGATATTATCTGGTGTTAGTCCCCCAGCTAAAAACCAAGGGCAACTAGGATTAAATTGTTGTAGCATCTGCCAATCTAAAGTTTGACCAGTACCACCTAAATGCTGGGGATGATAAGCATCCAATAGTAAACTATCTACGCATTGAGCATAATTAGCTGTTTTTTCGAGATGCTCAAGACTGGAAATTCTCAAGGCTTTAATAATTTCTACGTGGGGTAAAGCCTGGCGCATCTGGTAGCAAAATTCTCGAGATTCGTCTCCGTGTAACTGGATACCAGTCAATCCAGAATCAATCACTGTGTGGCTGATTTCGGAAATGTCGGTATTGGCAAATACACCAATTTTGTCAATGTTTTCTGGTAGTTGTGCCACTGCTGCCCGAATTTGAGCAGTGGTAACGTAGCGGGGTGAAGTAGGCACACAAATAAATCCTAGTGCTGTTGCACCAAGAGTTGCGATCGCAACAGATTGCTGTGGCTGAGTGATTCCGCAAATTTTAACTCGCATAGAAATTTAAGATATTGAGAAATTAAAAAAAGGTCGAATTTTTGCTAACAGTTTTCAGTTGTTTCCTGAGTAACTCTATAATTTTGAAGGCTTACATTAATTTTGCCTAGGAGATAGAAGCTTGATTTCATCAACCTTACTAGCAGTCCAATCCACTGTTCCCCCAACTCCCGTGTGGAATCCCACAGTAGCTATCATCATTAGCATCAGTAGCTTAGTGGTTCTTTTGCTTTCTACCAGAATTGAGAAACCCCAAGTTGGGCCTAAGTTGCCTATCCTGCCAGTCAGTGTTCCAACATTCATCGCTGCTATGGCTTTTGGTCATATTATCGGTGTTGGTATTGTTCTAGGTCTGACTAATATTGGTCGTCTGTAGATTTGAAATGCCAAAGACGTTGAATTTCACGTCCGCATGAATTCAAAACTCTGACAACCAATTCCGGTTCTTTCTCTAGTTATGAAACTCTCAGAATTAGCGCAGCTAGCTTTTACGTAATTACTCTAACTAAGGTAGGAGTTGTTAACCTACCCTTGGACGGAGGATGCAGTGACTTCATTGGCTGAGTATTTACATGGCTAATAACTGACTAAATTAGTTTGTTCATACAGGAGAAAGAACCACGATCTTATCAATGTTCTTAGCAGTACAAGCCACTGTTCCCAACACGGGAGAATGGAACTGGATTAAAGGGCTAATTATTACTGGCGCTTGTCTATTATGTCTTTTAATTATTCCTAGGACGATTCGCTATCCTGATGTTGGACGTAAGACACCTTTGCCCTTCCCGTCACTGTTTAACAATCCCAACATTGCTTCATTTATGGCTGCGATGAGCGCTGGTCACTTGATTGGTATTGGCACTGTTTTGGGCTTGAGCAATTTAGGCATAATTTAAATTTTGTTTTTGCGACCATATTCCAGCTGATGCATTCAAATAGGTAATGGGGCAAAACCCTATATTTTAAACCAATACAGATAAAATAACGAGAATTTGCATAAATGATAAACGCTTGTAGAGACCTGTCATAGCAAGTCTTTACACGTTTTTGGCTAGGAATTTTATTTTTCTATTTTCAAAATAATTAAATAGCTTTAATTGTCTATTCTAGAATTTAGGGCATCTAAATCAACAAAGGTTGATTTTTTAATGTCTAGTGGCAAATTGCTGCTTTTTTATACACTCTTGGTGGAAAAATCATTATTAGCAAGACTTACAGCTAATATTTATAGTATGAACTGCTGAAAATATCTAGTGCAGCGTGGCGCAAATAACTATCCGGTAGAAAAAATTTAAAAACTTAATACTAGACACAATATTCCTTCTGCCTCCTGCCCTTGGGGTTCAGCAGTTGCTCATGGGGGAAACCCCAAGACCGCACTGCTTCACCTCTTGCCTTCACATACCAGTTTTAGGACAATGTAATGCAAACAAATTGGAGAATTGGGTCTTTATTTGGAATTCCGCTATTTTTAGATCCTTTATGGTTTGTAATTTTAGGTCTGGCAACACTCAATTTTGGAGTAGCTTACCAGGAATGGGGAACTGTCACGGCTTGGAGTGCTGGAATCATCATGGCATTGCTGCTATTTGGTTCAGTTTTACTACACGAGTTAGGTCACAGTTTAGCAGCCCGATCGCAAGGCATTAAAGTTAACTCGATTACCCTATTTCTATTTGGCGGCATTGCTGCTATTGAAGAAGAATCCAAAACTCCGGGCAAAGCATTTCAAGTAGCGATCGCTGGGCCTTTAGTTAGTATCGCCCTATTTTTGCTGCTACGCTTTGTGTCTGATATTGTACCTGATACTAGCCCCATCACAGTCATGGTCGGAGATTTAGCCAGAATTAACTTAGTTTTAGCACTATTTAACCTGATTCCTGGCTTACCTTTAGATGGGGGACAAGTATTAAAAGCAGTACTCTGGCAAGTTACAGGCAATCGTTTTCAAGCTGTACACTTGGCAGCCAGGGCAGGGCAAATTTTGGGTTATGGTGCGATCGCTTTAGGATTTGCTGTAGATTTCTTGACTAGAGAGTTAGTAATTGGTTTGTGGATTGCGCTGTTAGGTTGGTTTGGTGTCCGCAATGCTAGCAGTTATGACCGCGTGACCACATTACAGGAAACCTTGTTAGAGTTAGTAGCCACCGATGTCATGACCCGTGACTTTCGCGTAGTTGATGCTAAGCAAACATTACGTTCCTTTGCTGACTCGTACCTGTTAGACTCCACCGCCCCAGAGGTTTATTTTGCCGCTTCTGATGGACGTTACAGAGGTATGGTTGCCATTGACGATTTGCGCTTAGTAGAAAGAAGTGAATGGGAAACCCAAACCCTGCAAAGCATTGTTCATCCACTAACAGAAATACCGACTATTACTGAATCAACTTCCTTAGCTGACGTAATCAACAAGCTAGAAAACGAACAGTTACCTCGGATTACCGTGCTTTCACCTGCTGGCGCTGTAGCTGGTGTAATCGATCGAGGCGATATTGTCCGAGAGCTAGCACAAAAGTTAAATTTGCAGATTACCGATGCGGAAATTAAGCGGATTAAAGAAGAAGGTAGCTATCCACCAGGGTTACAGTTGGCGGTAATTGCTAGGTCAACCAATCTGTAACACTTAAAAATGCAAAAAAGTTGTTGCAGCAGGCATTATGACTGATGAAGTCTGAAATATCAAATAAGGCAGCTTAGTGAAAACTGGGTTTGGGAGCAAGAATTATGGCAACCATCATTGACAAAATAATAGGAAAAGTTACTAGCACAATCACTATCACTAACCGAATTGACCAAATTCTTGCAGAAAGGGGATTTATTAAAGCCGAGCAAATCCGTTCAGTCACTTTAGAGAATGTCCTAGTTGATACGGGTGCTACTCGGCTTTGCCTGCCTGAAAATATTATTAGTGAGCTAGGACTAGTTCTCCAAGGAGAAGTAGATGTAAAAATTGCTGTGGGAGTACATAGAGTTCGTATCTTTAGGGAGTTGAGTCTTGCTGTTGAAGGTCGTGAAGGGACTTTTAACTGTATAGAGTTGCCAACAGGTGCAGATCCATTGTTAGGGTTAATTCCCTTAGAGGATTTGGGTTTAGAACCTGATTTACAAAATCAACGACTGAGAGTTTTACCAATCGAGGGTAAAAATACTTACCTTACTGTGTTGTGAATTAAAAATTCGAGCAAAACTAAAAGTGGCAATCAACCGTCTGACTCAACAACTTCAATTCATCATTGAAATTGACCGCCTCAAGCAGGTACTACGTCAAACTTCGCTTACCGACGGGTCGCGCCGGGAAAATAGTGCAGAACATTCTTGGCATATCGCAGTGATGGCGTTTACCTTGGCAGAATATGCTCCAGAAGGAGTTGATATATTCCATGCCATCAAAATGCTACTGATTCACGATTTAGTAGAAATTGATGCGGGTGACACCTTCTGTTACGATATGCAGGGTAATCACAGCAAGGCGGAAAAAGAAGCTCAAGCAGCATTACGCCTATTTGGACTTTTGCCACCAGACCAAGCTAGCGAGTTGCGTTCACTCTGGGATGAGTTTGAAGCAGGGGAAACAGCCACCGCCAAGTTTGCCGCAGCCTTAGACCGGATACAGCCTTTACTGCACAACCAGCAAACTGAGGGCGGGACTTGGCGCATTCATGGCATTAGGCGCGACCAAGTAATGAAACGGGTAGGACTAGTAGAAACAGGTGCGCCAGAACTCTGGTCGTTTGTCCTGCAACTGATTGAGGATTGTGTGGCCGCGGGGTATTTAAAAGAGGCGGATATAAAAATTCAGGGTTGATGCGCTAAAATTGCTTCCCACTCTGACTGCGAAAGGGGTTGTACTTCTATTTGCATAGCAAAACAATTACTAGCTGCGGCAATCAAAGCGGCAATAATTTTTTCGACACTTAGGCTTTGAGGTAGTTGCACATTTGTAAAAGATTCTGAACCAAATACCTGAGCAAATAGTGCCGCATCCGGTCGCAAACGGATTGAACCATGTTGCAAAATTGCCCCAGCACCTCGCAGTTGGGCACTACCAATGAGTTTATTACCATCTGGCAAAACTAAATCTGCACCAGTGGCAGTGCCAAAACAGTTAGGGTTGTGGATATAACCTCGTCCAGCGGTACCGTAGCGTAATTCAACGCCAAGCGATCGCCATCCTTGAATCAAAAACTCACAAATTTTTTGGTACGCATCAAGACGACTACCCATTAGTCCAGATGTGATTACCGCATAAGTTAAATCACCTTGATGTAGTACCGCCCTTCCCCCTGTAGGACGACGCACTAAATCTAATTTCTGACCTTGCCAAGTCAGATGCTGCCAATATTCAGGATATTGCCGTTGATGATAGCCAAGAGAAATAGCCAGTGGCGACCAAGTATAAAATCGCAGAGTCGGCGGATGTTTTCCTGATTGGTGCTGTTCTAACAACCAACGGTCAATTGCCATCTGCACATTGCCAGAGGCTTCTAGCAAAGGAATCAGTCGCCACACTTTAGAGTTCAAGAGCTGGAAGGGGGAGTTAGGAGTTTTTAATTAAAAATTTTAGACAACTGACAACTGGCAACTCATAATTCAAGCTGCACCAAACTCAGATTGTAAAGCTTCGTCGTTGTCATCGGCGATGGTTGCCACTATGGTGAGCAGCCGTGAGACTTCACCTGGAGATAACTCTGCTAAAGTGCGTGTTGAAATAACAACCACTTGGTTTTCAATAATACCAAAGCGGGCTTCAAAGGTGCTAGAGCAGTTTAACTCTAAAAGGTGTCGCATCAACTTAGGTTCATCTTTGGCTGGTAACTTTAGCACCACCGACCAAACTGTTATGGTGTCTTCGTCACTTTTGCCTGTGAGTTGAACGAACACTTCCACACTACCGTACTTAAACTTCCAAAGATAACCACCTTCTGGGGTGTGGCTAACCATGGCACTATCATCTTGTTCTAGGGTGTCAATGACATTTTCGATTACCTCCACATGATTTATACTGGTCGTCTCTGCAATTAACTCATTGACGAATTCGTTATCACTTAGGCTTTCTTGGTAGTTTGTCATACAAATTTTGTCTCACCATGGTTGTTTCATCTACACATACTTTATAGCTTGTAGGCAAGGTTAATTTAAGCTTTCTGAAGTGATAGTCTGGTGGTCATACCAAGTCGTAATTCGTGAGGCAGTTCAATAAGGTAGCCCCTGTCTTGCTAGTTCTCCCCAAGAGGAACTGCCTATGTTGGCAGCATTAGCGACGTACTCTTAGGTCAAAGCAAGCTACGCGTAGCGGACGCATCAGAAGGAGCATCACTTAAAGGGTAATTCCTTATGAACAGGTGCAAGACCTTGCACCTATCTCAGATTTAAGGTGAGTTTTAGGCTTGTATCTGTAGCCTAATTTTAGAGAATTGATATACAGCGGATTTTAACTGAGTGAAGTACACAACGTAAGTCTAAAAGCTAGGCATAAAGCCTGTTTTACTTCTGAATTCTGACTCCTGACTCCTGAATTCTGCTGTAAGTTATCCCAGTTTGAGTTAAATGTTGACAATATAAAAACTAAACACTTGAATCTGTATTCCCAGATTAAGTGTTTAGTAGTCAGTTATTTGTGAAAATTATTCTTATGCACTATGTAGAAATTAGCACATTCATCTATCTATACCAATTTGAAACATTAGTTTAATACAAAATTAGGATATCTAGTATTATTTGAGATTCCTGGAACAGTCTTGTAGCCAGTACTTTTGATCAAAAATCTCAAATTTCAAATTAGTATAATGTCTAATCTCTACATTTGTTAATTCACAAACTTTATTTAGCTGAGCTTGCTTAACAATCACACATGCATTTATATTTCGGTTATATCTATTGAATTATCCTGATTTTTGTGACGGCGAGATATAGCCAATGCTACACCAAGTATTCCTAAACCTAGAATTGTAGTTGGTTCGGGAACAGAAGTAGTAGTGAATAAAGCACCAGCAAAAGCTAAATTTTTAACTGAGCCACCACTGTTAAGAATTGATTGGACATTAGCAACTTTGACATCGTTGACTTGGAAAGATAAGTTGCCTGCTCCCTGAGATTTAGTTCCATCTGCACTGTTAAATAATCCATAAAGTGCAACGTCTATAGCCACATTTGCACCGCTTTGTTTTAGTGCATAATTTGCAGACTTCAAAGCAAAGGTATTGATTCCATCTGTTATTGAAGCAGTATCAGATGAAGACTGAATTATACCAGGTAAAAGAGTTTTACCAAAATCTATGAAGGGGTTATCCGCAGATAAAGGAGAAAAACTAATAACATTACCTATGTTAGCTGAGTTGAAAGATGTAAAACTTCCTGTCTGAGCTGAAAGTGCAACTGGTGTTACTGGTTGAGGAGAGAATATTAAGGATTTTGCTGATAATTCAACTAGGCTAGTTTCTTCTATAGGTGGCGAAGAAGTAAAGCCCCCATTTAGCTGAAACTCACCAGTAAAAGAGGTCGCTTGAGCAGAATTAGCAAAGGTAAATATACCAGTAACAGATAAAGGAATTGCTAAAGCGACAGCAAAAATTGCATCTAGTAACCTAGATGTAGAAGCACACATCTTCATTTTATTCTCCTAAGAAAATGCCGCAGAACGAAGTACGTTCTGTATGGTAATTACAAGATTTACGGCATAATTTATTTATTACTTTGATAGATTCTCATAAACATTTAAAAGAGACAATAACCCACATTCCACACTTACAACTGGCACATTAGTACCGCTACGTGTAATTAAAAATTAAAAATGGCATGATTCTATCTTTTGATGCATTTTGAGTCAATTTTTACTTCTGCCGATGTACACTAGACAGCTTTCACGAAGCAATGATTATTCGGTGAAGGTAAGCAATGAAGGGTGCATCCCAGTTTTTATTTTGCAATGAGAGAATAGCTGTCATTGCGATCGCGTAGCTTGCTAGCAGGGGTACGAGACGCTAACGCGAATGCTCGCAATGACATGCAAACCAGCATTTGTAGCCTTTAGTCGTCAATAAACTTTATAGTTTTGGCTGCTTCTCTTGCCTCAAACATACTCCAGCAAAGAGTTTGCTATACTTTACCTAATTATTTTCTCATAAGAGTGATGGAAGAGCGCTAACTTATCTGATGTCAACCCAGATAATGCAGACTTGGTAGGGACACCTTTACCAGAAGATGCTAAATCTCCTAATTAAAATTCTCAAAATTTAATTTACGGGGTGTATTTGCTTGGTCTAATGCACTAAATTCCCTATGATTTGATTCTTCGTTGCTTATCGTGCAATATAGGCATCATAAACAATCCCCATGCCAAACCTGTAATCAACCCAAAAGGTGCAACCACGTAATTATTAAAATCCCACAAACCAAAAACTTGTGCTGCCAATTCTAAAGGATAAGCCATCATCAGCACACTAGCTAAGGCTGCACCGCTCTGTCCATACTGACTCAACCAATAAAAACCCTGACCGCCAGTCACCCCATACAGTAGACGAGTAATTAGCAAACCAGTAACAGTACCATAGCAACGCATACACACAGCCATGATAAAAGGGGGTGCTAAATCTAACCCCATCTCTGGTTGCGGACATACATGATTACCCATGAAATAAATGATGTCGGCAATACTAGGAAGCAAAGACATTCCAGACGCAGCCAGAAAGGGAGCAACTGGCGGGCCAAAAACCATCCCCACCAACAAAAAATCGGCAATGAAACTGACCCAATTGAGAGTTTTGGGAACCTGTAATTGCATGGCAAAAACAGTTTTTTGCATAAAATTCGACACTAAAAATGTAAGTAGTTATGGTGTAGATTACGTAATAGAAAATGATAATGTAAGCGATTATCTTTAGACTTTTCCCACATCTGGAAGTTAACGGTTAACCGAGTTAATCCTAAAAGCAGTAGAGTGGACATCGTCCACCCTACTTTTTTGTTTTTTGCGCTCTTTCTCAGCGCCTCCCGAAGTTTGCTCAACGCGGGGAACCCGCGCACGCAACTTCTTTGTGCGTGAAACTTTTCCTAACCTACCTTGGAAACATAAGGACTTGTCAACTTATCCAATTGCTGGATTAACAAACTGAGGAATAATCCCACATCTGTCACCACACCCACCGATTCCACAGAACCGCGATCGCTTAACTTCGTTACCACAGCTGGATTAATATCTACACAGACCATTTTCACACCAGCGGGTGTCATATTCCCCACACCAATTGAATGCAGCATACTAGACAGCATTAAAATCATCTCCGCACCTTCTAGGTGTTGGGCGTATTCCTGCTGTGCTTGAATCAAATTCATTTGGGTATCAGGTAAAGGCCCATCATCACGAATGGAACCAGCAAGCACAAAAGGTACATGATTGCGGACGCACTCATACATTACGCCGCTATTAATTACTCCCGCCTCAACTGCTTTCGCAATACTGCCATAACGGCGAATGGTGTTAATTACCTTGAGGTGATGGCGGTGTCCACCACGGACAGCAACACCCCGCTTCATATCCACACCCAAAGATGTGCCCATGATATTTTGCTCGATATCGTGGACAGCGATCGCATTGCCACCCAAAAGCGCCTGTACGTAGCCTTCACGAATCAGCCGTGATAGATGTTCGCCGCCACCAGTATGAATCACCACAGGGCCAGCTGTGACAACTACTTTACCTCCAGCATCCCTAATTTTACGTAATTCCCAAGCCACTTGTTCGACGACCAATTCTACACGCCGTTCGCTGGAAACACCCGCCGACATAAAGCTGAATTCTTGGGAGTTGCGTAGTTCTCGCGATTCAGGTTTACGGATGGTGCGGATACCTAGCACGTCTACAATCACCTGTTCGCCAACTTCGAGGTCGCGGAGAATTTTACACCGTGCCACTATACCATTGGCAGTTTGAGTAATGGCGATCGCCCCATCCATGCGCTGATTTTCCACCTTCACCCAATGACCATTTATCCGCACTTCGGTAGGATAAATTGTACTGACATAGAAATCATCGGGAGCTACACCAGCTTGAATCACAGGCTCAAGTTTGGCATCCCGCTCATCTTGGGGCAAGTTAACAGCACCCAAATCAATCAACTGAGAGATGATTTCTTCCATCACCTCATGGGAAGGTGCTGACACCTTCACCTCAGCTGCTGAGGTACTTTGCCGCTGTTCTCCCAAGTCGAAATTCAAAACTTGGAAGCTGCCGCCTGCATCTACAATCAGATCCAAAGCGCGGTTAATCAAGCCAGAATCGAGCAAGTGACCTTCTATCCGAATAATCCGGCTTTCTACCGATACATTGGCATGAACTTCTTCTCTTACTGGTTCTGTTACCCGGAGGGTAAGACATTTAGCCGCACCGCCAGCTTTCAGAAATTCGGTCAGCGGCGTTTCAATAACTTGGAAATGAACATCTGCTAGGCGTGCTTTTAAAGCATCACTAGCTTTATTCATGATGACGATGCTATCCACATTCACCGCATTACAGGCGAAGTTGACGGCATCGGCTTCAGCAATTGCGATCCGCTTTTCTGGTGCTACTCGCATTTCTATTAAGCGGTTGGAGTAGGCATCAAAAGCGCCAGGATAATAGAGTAAATATCCATTAGCTAAAGGACAAAAGCAAGTATCTAAATGATAAAAACGCTCATCTATCAACCGTAGGGAAAGCACCTCAATATCTAACCATTTGGCCAGATAAGGGTGAGAATCTAATTCTGAACGAAAACCGTATCCCGACCATAGCCAGCGTCCCTCCCGATCTAAAAGTGCGTCCCCTGCACCTTCAAAAGGTAAATCTTTAGGTAGTTCATAAACCTTGTAACCATTTTCCTCAAACCATCGTTTGAAGTACGGTTCCTCTCCTTGACGTTCTTTGTGTAAAAAGCGACTGAGAACAACATTATTCCCTAGCATTAAGCCAGCGTTGGCGGTAAAAACCATGTCCGGCCAACCTTTTTCCGGCGTTACTAAATCTACAATGGCGTGTTGTTTAAGGACGTAATATAACTGCTGCCACTGTTCGACGGCGCGATCGCGCGATGACTTGTGAATATTTCCTTCCATCCAGGGATTGATCACATAGTCCACATCGTAGTGGTCAGGGGCGCACATCAAAAAGCGAATCTGAGAAGTCATAAAAATTTTACAAGCGTTATAGATGCTACAAGCCTAATTTTGAATACAGATTTTTGCTCTACTAATTTATTCAATCTGCTACTAAGTTTCTACCTTTAGATAGTTAAAGGTAGATAAAGGCTTCGGTCTTTATTCTATTACCCATAGAGATAAATTGAACTTATGACAAAGGCAACGCAGTTATAAACTAGCTAATATCATGGGAGATGCAAGCAGAAGGTTGTGTTATTGTACCGCCATTTAGAACTGATAACTCAAATGGCACTAGCGATCGCAGTTGAGGATAATCCCGATCCAAAAGATATTCATGCCGTCATTAGCAATCTTCTAGACTACAACAACAATAGTCAGAAGTTAGAGGATGTTGCATATCCCTTAAGCGTCTTGATTCGAGATGCTGAAGGTGAAATTGTTGGCGGTTTAGTCGGCGAAACACACTGGAAATGGTTATTCGTTTCTCATCTATGGGTTGCTGAAGCGTTGCGAGGTCAAGGATATGGACGAAAACTGATGTTACAAGCCGAACAAACAGCTAAAGAACGCGGTTGCGATCGCGCCTATCTAGATACATTCAGCTTTCAAGCTTTGGGTTTTTACGAACGTTTAGGCTACCAAATATTTGGTGTTCTGGAAGATTTTCCCCCAGGTCATCAGCGGTATTTTTTACAAAAAAAGATATAGATTTCAGAAGTCAGGAGTCAGGAGTTATAATTCATAATCCAATTAATCCACAATTTTTACATAGAGTTAACAAACTCAAGCGAAGATTGATTTTGAGTAGAGATAACGCACAAACGCGAAGTTTGGTTTGAAAAAAACCCTTCAGGATCATGCGTTTGAGAGAAGGTTTCTGTACCAAACTAATGGCTTTAGTAACTTCTAACCACTGGCGTTGTCTTTTACCAACTTCTGGATATTCTTCACATACCATTTCTACTGGCATCAAATACATCTGAACTTGGTAAATTTTGCCTCGTTTACGATACTTGTAAGAACCTAGTTTCTTGACATCTACCTGTCCAATTACTCCAGCTTCTTCCCAAGCCTCTTTTGCTGCGGAATCAGGCGGACTCATGCCATTGGGAATTCCTCCTTTGGGAATTACCCAGTGTTGGCGATCGCGGGTTGTAATCAGCAATATTTCAATTCTTCCGTTGTTCACTCTGTAAGGAATTACCCCGGACTGCTTAAAGGCTTTGCTGACTTTTCGACTCATGGGACTTAAATCCTTTGTAATTCAGCCTTTGTGTACAATTTTTTCTCCAGATGTTAGACACATGATACCGGATAGATTTTGGTTAAGATATGTTTTGGCTCATTGAAGTTGATTGTTGAGAATTTTTACCTTTTGGGTATTTTTGCATAATCTAAAAGAAAATCAATCACCCCAATTAGGGAATGAGAGAGATGAGAAAGAAATAATAACTACATCTTGCATTCTGACTTTCAACAAACACGGGTGTAGGGAAAAAAAGTGTTTGTTTCCTTCGTAGCAGGTGGCGTGCGGTGTGTGGGTGCTTCCTAACTCTGAAGAAACACTTTGCGTAAGGCTTATGTAGCAAGGGTTGAAAAGAATGGAGTATTTTGCGTATCTTGCGAAATTGGCACAAGTTCAAGGCCGAGAGCATGAGCTTTATTCCTGAGATTCTTAAGAACTTGTTCT
>NZ_JAVRBR020000071.1:0-72501 GCF_034531165.2 Dendronalium sp. ChiSLP03b
CACCATATATTTTGGTCTTGTTCTCTACAATAAATATCTCAAACCCTTATTTGCTCATATAGACTAGTTGATTCGCAATGCTTGCATTTGCACCCTAAAAGCTAGTCACATAAAGGCTTTGATAGTTATTGGAAATGTCTAACTTTTCTACCAATACGCGACGGATCTATTCGTGGTTCTGCAAAGAGATTAAGAATAAGTGTTAAAGGATTGTCTGATTCAAAATCAAAATTGTCTACTTTATTAGGATCTGTATTTATCAAAGGTTCAATTGCAAAATTATCTATTCGCCTTTCACCATTTGCTTCAACAATAAATCTAGCACTATCAGAAATTTTAAATGCCATCGAGTTGTACGCCCAAACCCGATCTAAATAATCATCAACGATGTCATTATAATTTAATTGTACCATTTTCCAATAAATGACATCTGAACGCAAAATAAGATTATTTATTTCAGGTTTTGTGTAAGTTCTAGGCGAAATTGAAGTATTTAAGTTGAAAAATCTTTTTATTAGCTCAAATTGGCTTCCGACAGCAAACCTACCAGGATCCTTCATTAACTCTACTGAATCAACATTTACTCTAATAACGGTATCTTTAGGTCGGATCAAACTACTATCTAATAAATTCACAGGAGTTGTTAACTGACCATACAAATACAAATTTGTAATATCATTTTTGTTCAAAATTGCCATTATAGTTATCCAATAATTTCAGTTATGTTAGTTAACAACTATTAATCGAAAATCACTTCTTTTCCACAGTTTTGCAATGCAATGCCAGTAGTGATTTCTTGAAATCTTTCCAAGCCATTTTCATCTAAATAGCGCACTTTGAACTTAATACGTATCCCCTCGCCAGAATGAAGCCCAAGTATACGAGTCAAAAAAGAATCTGATGGAGTCTCAGTACCACCAGGAGGACTAATTGTACAACAATCAGGATTCTCTTTAATATATTCCTCAAAACTTTTATACTTGATAAATTTGCGATCTTCCATTTTACCTGCAATTTGAATACGTAGTTTTTCTGCATTATTTAGAGAATAAAAAGCCAATTTTATCTTCTCTTCATCGCTAAGATAGCGCATCTTTGCAAAGCAGAAACCTGAATAATTTAAGCTAAAGTATATGCTTAAAAAAGTTAATGGAAATCCAATTAAAAGGAAAATAGCTAAAAAACAGGTGCGGTGCATTATTGTATTTGTGGTAATCTACATAGTTCTTTAGTAAAAAATTTTACAGTTAAATCCAACTCCTAGCTAAAAGAATTTGTAGTAATCAAAACTTGCCCCTATAAATACAAGTTTATTATTAATCTCCGATACATTATAGTTGTTTACTAAGTATAGTATTTCTCGCTTTGTACGGTATAAAGACACATAGCTATACGCTCCTATAAATAAATTTCTGTACTTCCTTTAATTATGAATCTTTATAAAACGGAATGGATAATGGACGACCACAGTTCCGTAAAGTATTTCCAAAACGTACTTCTTGTACTTTCTGATTACCGTTATCATCTAAATAACGCACTTTGAAGTTAATAACTATCAAATTGCGAAAACCACGTCCGGTTATACGATCTAAAAATAAAGGCTTTTCAATAAATAAAGACTGTGCAATCTTATATGTTTCACCATGAATGATAGAACAGCAGTCTGGATTTTCTTTAATATATTCATCAAAACTTGCATACTTGATGTGTTCGTAATATTTGACTTTTTGACCTACATATACAGGTAATTCATCCTCCCTATTGTTATAATCAAAAGCTATTCGTAACTTTTCTTCATCACTTAAATAACGCATCTTTGCAAAACAGAAACCTGAATAATTTAAGCTATAGAATATGCTCAAAAAAGTTAACGGTATTCCGATGAAAATGAAAATAGCTAAAAAGAGGATACGGTTTATCATGTTTTTTAGTAATTTACATGGATTTTGATTAAAAATATATTAAAATTAAACCTAATTTTATTCTTAAGGATTTATATGAATATACAATTGTGATTTATTTTTTAAAATTTTTGAGACTCAAATTGCTTTTGTATATATAAGTTTCAACTTTCAACTGAGATATTGCATCATTTTTGTTGCTGAAATCAAATATTAAATAGCCTTAAAAATATAATCAGCTATTTTTATTTAAGCTGTATTTATGAAATTTTCAATTACTAGGCAACAAAATTTTGCAACTTGTACGCTAAAAATTTGCAGTTAATGGGTGAGCCTACATCACTTCTTCCGAAACATGTAACTTGAATCCTGATTAGCTTATACTTTTATAGTTTTCCAGAAGTATCAAGGTGAATTCCATTGGTTCAGCCACCAGAAATCCAGGAAACTTCATCGATGCAGGCAATCCGGCGGGTACTGGAGAGTTTGAGAACTTACCGCTGGACTTCGCTGGGAGCTTTAGTCAGCCTGTTGCTATTGACACTTGCCAATGCGCTGACTCCGCAACTATTTCGCTGGGGAATCGATCGCGGCATTGTTACAAAAAATTTACAAATTGTCCTTTACAGCGCTGCCTGGATGGTAGTTGCTGCGATCGCTCGTGGTTTGTTTAACTTTGGGCAAAGCTATTTAGCAGAAGCAGCGTCTCAAGGTGTCGCCTATGATTTGCGGAACAAAATTTTCAGCAAAATTCAAAATCTCAGTTTCAGCTACCACGACCAGTCACAGACTTCCCAACTGCTAACTCGCGTCACTAGCGATATCGAGCAGATCCGCACATTTATTGGCACTAGCCTGATTCAGGTCATCGGTGGAGTTGTCACATTGGTAGTTATAGCGGTGATTTTGCTGGTGATGAACTGGCAACTAGCGCTCATTACACTGACCGTAGTGCCTTTAGCTGGATGGTTGATGGCGCGATTTATCAGCCGCAATAACGGACTGTTCCGGCAGGTACAAGAGCAACTAAGTGACCTGAATGCCGTATTACAAGAAAACTTGGTAGGGGTACGAGTGGTGAAAGCCTTTGTGCGGGAGTCAGCCGAAAGGTCGCGTTACACAACCTTGAATGATACTCTGGTCAAGGCAAACATGAAGACCATTGCTGCCATCCGCAATACTTTCCCATTTATCTTTTTGCTGAGTAATTTGGTAACAATAGCAGTTTTTGGCTATGGGGGCGCACAGGTAATTGAGGACAGGTTCTCTATTGGCGAATTAGTAGCGTTTAATTCTTACCTCGTATTGATTCTCCAACCAATTTTATTGATTGGATTTGCTGCCCCAGCGATCGCTCAAGCGGCTGCTTCTGCCGAACGGGTCTACGAAGTGGTGGATGCAGAAATAGAAATTAGCGATCGCCCTGGTGCTATTCCATTTGATACTTGCGCTGGTAGAATCACTTTTGAGAATGTTTCCTTCCGTTATCCTGGCGCTACAAAAGAAGCCCTCAAAGGAGTTTCTTTTGAAACCAAGCCCAACGAACTAATCGCCGTTCTAGGAATGACAGCTTCTGGAAAAAGTACGATTATGAATTTGCTTCCCCGCTTTTATGATGTCACTGGGGGAGCGATTCGCATTGACGGTCGAGATGTGCGGGACTTCAAACTGAAAAGTTTAAGAGCGCATATTGGCATTGTCTTCCAGGAAACCACATTGTTCTCTGGCACTATCCGCGAGAATATTGCCTATGCCAAACCCAATGCAACTATGGAACAGGTGATTGAGGTTGCCAAAACTGCCCAGATTCATGATTTTATCGCCAGCCTACCTGACAGCTACGAGACAATCGTGGGTGAACGCGGCATTGGTTTGTCTGGGGGACAAAAGCAACGGATAGCGATCGCCCGTACCTTACTGACCGATTACAGTATTCTGATTTTGGATGACAGTACATCGGCTGTGGATGCCAAGACTGCCGCCCAGATTCAAGCCGAACTGGATGGTCTGATGCGTCAAAAGGCTTGTACAACCTTTGTGGTGGCTCAACGCATTAGTACCGTACAGAATGCCGATCGCATTTTGCTGATGGATAAAGGAAGATTAGTCGCCCAAGGAACTCACGAGGAATTAATGCAAACAAGTTCGCTTTATGGTGCGATTTTGGAATCTCAGGTGAAGCAAAAGGAGAACAAATGAGAGGTATTGGCCCGGTTGTGGCATCTGAGCAACAAGCAACTCAGCAACTCTCTACGCTACAACGTTTTTTACAATACTTGCGACCCTATCGCAAAGAAATTCCCATCGCCCTGACATTAGTCATGATAGGGGCTTCTACCCAGGCAATTGGGCCTTTCTTAATCGGCTGGTCAATTGATAATCTAATTGCACGGGGAAATCTGCGGGGATTGCTGCTGGTATTGGGTCTACTGGGGCTAATCTATGGACTTGGTGTCTGGGCAATTAGAGGTCAGATTATTCGCGTCGGCTGGATTATGCAGCGGTTGCTGGGGCAACTAAGGCAAGATATTTTTACTAAAATCCAGAGTTTGCCACTCAGCTTTTTCGATCGCAGCGAAGCAGGTGATTTAATGAGTCGCCTACTGAATGATGTTAATACTGTCAATCAGGCATTTGGACAGACGATTGCCCAAATGCTGGGTAACATTTTCAGTTTGGTGGGTATTGTGATTGCGATGTTTGCGATTAACCTGCGACTCGGCTTGTTAAGCAACCTAGTCGTGCCAGCGATGATTTTGACCACAAGCTTTTTTGCCCGTTGGGCAAGAGCTAAATTTCGCGTCACCCGCCAGACAATCGGCGAACTTTCTGCAAAGTTGGAAGAAGACATTGGCAGTGTCCGAGAAGCCCAAGCATTTAATCGTGTACCAATCAATATTGAAGAATTCAACATTCTCAACGCTGCCAATCGCGATGCCAACGTCGAAGCAGTGGCAATTACCGCTGCTTTTTTGCCGTCAATCGATTTTCTCAACACCCTAGCAACCGCAGGTGTGCTGGCCTATGGTGGCTATCTTGCCGTCACGGGAGCCGCAACGGTGGGTGTAGTGACATCCTTTTTACTTTACGTGCAGCAGTTCTTCCGCCCCATTCAAATCCTCAGCCAGTTTTATACTCAGGCTCAATCTGCTTTCGCTGGATTAGAACGGATTTTTCTACTGCTGGATGAACCCTCACAACTTCAAGATGCACCCAATGCCATTGAAATGCCACCGATTCAGGGTGAGGTCAAATTCGAGAATGTCACGTTTGGCTACAACCCACAGCAACTTGTTCTTAAAGGAGTGAATTTACACGCCTATCCAGGACAGATGGTGGCGTTAGTGGGGCCAACTGGCTCTGGCAAAAGTACGATTATTAACTTAATTTTGCGCTTCTACGATGTGTCTGGCGGTGCTGTAAAAATTGATAACATTGATGTGCGTAGTGTCACGCAAGCTAGTTTGCGCCGTCAGATTGGTATCGTCCTACAAGATAATATTTTGTTCAGCGGTACTGTTGCTGAAAATATTGCCTTTGGTTTACCGCACGCCACCCAAGCCGATATCGAAGCGGCTGCACAGATGGCGAATGTGCATGAGTTCATTACCTCACTACCACAAGGTTACACAACTCAATTAGGCGAACGGGGTGCGCCCCTCAGCCAAGGACAACGGCAACTAATTAGTATTGCGCGGGCAGTGTTAATTAACCCCCGAATTCTGATTCTCGATGAAGCAACTAGCAGTATTGATACCCGTACAGAAGCGATGGTACAAGAAGCGATCGCTCGTTTACTCAAAAATCGTACTAGTTTCGTAATTGCCCACCGTCTCAGCACAGTTACTCAGGCAGATCGAGTATTAGTAATTCAGCAGGGACAAATTGTCGAACAGGGAACTCACGCAGAACTAATTGCTCAACAGGGTGTATATGCGAACCTTTATGCACTTCAACTGGGTGCAACTGATGCAATGGAGATACATTAGACATCTGGTAGGAGCGAACGGTTGTTCGCCCTCACTTCATTGGTAATTGGTAATTGGCCCATTACCCATTACCAAATTTTTCATCTGCCGCCGCAGTTAAAACTTCTTTAATAGTGTTCAATAATTCTTTGATAGTGTAGGGTTTTGTTAAAAAAGCTTGCACGTCAATATGACTATCTTTTAAAAGCTTGTGATTGGATGCAAGTCCGCTGATGACAATAATTTGGACACTTGAATTGATTTGTTGCAGAACGCGAATAGCATTTAATCCATCTATTGATGGCATTTGTATATCCATCAACACTACACTGATTTCATTTTTGTTTTGGACATAGAGTGAGAAGGCATCAAAACTATCACTGGCTACTAGGACTTTGTAATTGAACTGTTCTAGTGAGGTTTTGGCAACATCTCTAACAAATGCTTCGTCATCCACAACCAAAATTAATTCGCCGTTTCCTCTAACCATCTCGGATTCATCAGTTTCTTGGGTTACTGATGTCTCAGTGGCGCTTAAGTATACCTGAAATTGGCTACCCTCTCCTACCTCGCTATATACTTTGATAAAACCACCGTGGTTTTTGATGATACCAATAACAGTTGAAAGCCCTAATCCAGTGCCTTGACCCTGTTGTTTGGTTGTGAAAAAGGGTTCAAAAATTCGCTCCAGTACCTCTTGTAGCATACCGCATCCTCTATCAGACACGGTTATAACTACGTAATTACCAACTTTTGCCTCTAAAGCCATCTTGGCATAGTTTTCATCAACGTAGAAATTTTCCGCACAAATAGTTAATATGCCCCCCTGTGGCATGGCATCACGAGCATTTACACACAAGTTCATTAACACCTGATGTATTTGCGTGGGATCTGCCGAGACTTTCCAAAGATTTGGCGTTGTGATATTAACGCAGATTTCAATTGATTTGGGAAATGTACTTTTGACAACTTGCTCAATTTCCTTGAGTATGTGTCTTGGTTGTAGAGAAACGCGCTTACCTTCTACTCCCCGTGCAAATGCTGTAACTTGCTTAACTAGTTCGCTACCACGTTTAGAGTTGTTTTCTAGGATATTCAGGAGTCGTCGATTTTGCTCATTCAGATTGGGAAGTTTCAGTGGCAGCAGTTGAGCAATTGTCAGAATGGGTGCCAGTATGTTATTTAAGTCATGAGCAATACCGCTTGCTAGAGTACCTAAGCTCTCTAAGCGTTGTACCCGATAGAATTGGGTTTCGAGTTGTTTTTTCTCGGTAATGTCGGTATTAACAGTGAGGATGGATTTTGGCTGTCCTGTATCATCGCGGATTAGCGTCCAGCGACTAGAGACAATGATTTCTTGTCCGGATTTTGTGACTTTATTAAGTTCGCCTTGCCATCCTCCTTGCTCAACAACAGTTTTGAGAGCCTCTTCCACGGATGTAGAAATTTGCTTGTATGAAAACTCACGAAAGTTTTTGCCAAGTACTTCTGCTGCTTGCCAGCCGTACATACGCTCCGCACCAGAGTTGCAGTATAAGATGCGACATTCTAAATCGCACACAAAAATGGCATCAATGGTGACATCAAGCAAAGCAGCCTGCTCTTGGATTTTCTCTTGGGCTTGTCGCTGCTCAATTAAGTCAGCAGCCTGACGCGCTAGCAAATCCAGAAAACGCAATTCGCGATCGCTCGGTTGGTGATGGTTGCGCCAATGGGTTGAAACCATACCAATCGGTTTTCCCAATCGAGAGATCAGCGGGGTTGACTGGGCACAGAGATACCCAGCGTTGAGATGCATTCGCAGATAGCCATTCGGGTCGTCGCTTTCTGGGACATCAAAATTAATCAAAGAGCGCTCGCCGATTGCCAGGGCAATACCACAGGACGTGTTGCAACGGGTGCCAACCCGATCGAAATGCTCGGTCAGCGTCTGGTTAAAGTTCTGTGATGCCAGCAGTAGCAGTTCTTGTGTCGGTTCATGCAAAATTTGGAAACTACCGCCATCCGCCCGCATCAGCGCGATCGCCGCCGCCACAATCTCATTGTAAAGCACCTGAATGTTGTCTTCGGATCGTGCGCTCACCTCACGCAACAGTTGCGTATCTTTCAGGTCTGCCGCAACGGCTGCTTCGGCGCGGGCGCGTTCTAGCCGGGGGAAAATGCGGTTGGTGACTTCACAGATTAGCTCGATTTCATCTTCGCGCCAATCGCGGGCAACAGAATCATAGACGGTGAACGAATATTTCCATTGACCGTCTCGATGAAATGGCACGCTGACAAACGACTGCTTATTAAGCGCGGCAAAGCGGTGTTTGTCGGTACGCGGGTCGGTCTGGGTATTGCGAATGGCAACGGTTTCTCCGGCCCGAACCGCTTGCCGGAGTTCCTCGGTAATAAAATCCGAGAGCCGATGAACACCGATCGCGTCCGGGGTATCTGCTGTGTGCCAGGTGTATTCAACAATCGCCCGATCCTGCACTTCATCGATCTCGATAAACGTACAGTTTGAGATGCCAAGATAACTGCCTACTTTCGCGCCAACCGCTTGCACGATCTCATCAGCGGACGACAGACGCGATAAATCTTCAGCGATTTCTGATAAAAAGGCAGCGTTGGCTTCGCGGCATTTGCGATCGCTAATATCAAAAAGCATCCCTAACATTCGCACTGCTTGACCGGAATCGTCATAGACTCCTCGACCCCTAGCCAGCAACCAGTGATGGCTACCATCAGGATGAATCACGCGGTATTCAGTTTCGTACTCAGTCTGGGTATCAAGAGCATAGTTAATTTCCTGCTCAACTCGCTCAATATCTTCAGGATGAACGCGATCGCGCCATAGTTGATAGTTAGCCTCAACAGAGTTTGGTATGAGACCGAACAAATGGTAATGGTTTTCGTTCCAGATCACTTTATTTGTAGCAAGATTCCAGTCCCAAAAACCCGTGTCAGTCAAATCTAGGACAAGCCTGCGCTGCTCCTCGCTCCTGCGTAGCGTCTCTTGTGCCTGTTTATGTTCGGTAATATCCTTAACCATCACAAAATCGGCAAGTTTTCCCGACCAGATAATCCGACTGCTGGTAATTTCGACATCAATAATCGAGCCATCCCGCTTGCAGTGTCGCCATTCTCCTTGATAAACAAATTCATAATCATTGAAGCGATATTGCTCAATCCACTCCTGGTAGTTAGGAATATCTTCAGGTGGGCGAATATCGACAAGAGTCATGGACAAAAATTCTGATTCAGAATACCCATAGTGAGCGATCGCAGCTTGATTAACTGCCAAAAAGCCCAGGATTTGGGGATCGAAAATCCACATGGGATTAGGATTGCGTTCAAATAACAGCCGATACTGTGATTCAGACATAGCCAGCCTTTGTTCAGCTAGCTTGCGATCGCTAATGTCGCAAAGCAGCCAGCGCCAGCCCACTTGCTGACCCTGTTCGTCATGTATACTAGTGACGGCAAGCATCGCCGGGAAAGGCTCTCTTGAGGGTGGTTTGAGGTAAACTTCCCAGCCCTGCGCCTCTTGCAACTGCGCTAATCGAGTCCGAAAAGCTTTGCGTTCTGGCTCGGCAATAAAGACAACCAATGGTTTGCCAATTAAATACTGCTGTTGTGTGGAAAGCAAGGTTGCTGCTGCCTGATTTGCCTGTTGGATACTTCCCCGAATGTCAGTTACTAAATAGCCATCTGGAGCAAACTCGAACAAATCATGGTAACGCTGACGTTCCAACTCTATAACTTGACGACTTTCAATCAGTTCTTCGTTTGAAGAGCGCAGTTCCTCTTCAATGATTGTCAATTCCTCTAAGGCTGTTTGCAATTCCTCATTGGCTTGCCGGAGTTCACTAGTTTGCGTTTTTACTCGTCTTTCTAACTCGTCGTAAACTTGTTGCAATACTTTGTAAGCTTGCTGACAAGCAGTGAGATCCTGAAATACCTTATTTTCACCCACTTACTTTCCTCCACGACTTTACTTGAAAAACAAAACAAGTAAACTAAGCATCGAGAATAGTTTGTTATGTGTTGACTTTTTATTCTTAAAAACTTTTTGCCACACAATCAGTTATACATTTTCTGAGAAATTACTACAATTCTGTACAAGCCTTTAGATTTATTGATTTTAGATAATAGGATGCCAAAATTAACAGTGGGTGAGGTCACCCTTATCCTGTCAGAGTTTGGCAAGAATTTTTCACAGCTTGTCAAACCAATTCGCAATTATATTCCACCCTGTTCGCGCAGCGTCTTGTAGGGAAGGCTCTAAATTTATCGCAGCTTTGTTAAGTGTTTGCAATGTTTGCTGATGCATCTGTAATCACCGCGCCAAAATTAAGGTAAGTTTTTCTAGCCAGGGGATTCGCTGATGAAACCAACTTCGCGATGGCTTATCCAGATTAAGCGTAAATTGTGGCATCAGCGAAATCGCAAAACTAGTAAAGTTTTCCTAACTATGCTGCTAATATGTTTGGTGGTGCGATCGCTTCCTTATTTTGCGCCGATTCGTGCCGCAGATATTGCCCAAAATCAATTGGCAATGCAATTTAGCGATCGCAACAATTTACCATTGGGAACATTGCTCACCCGCGACCAAGAGCATACAGCAGTAGTACCACTAAATCAAGTGTCTCCCCAGTTTATCCATGCCATTTTAGCTGCTGAAGATAGTAGCTTTTATAAGCATGGGGCGTTGGATATGAAAGCGGTTGTCCGCGCCATCAAAGAAGCCATTCACGCCAAAAGAATTGTTTCTGGTGCTTCCACAATTACTATGCAGTTGGCGCGGATGTTAGATCCTTCTCCTCGTACCCTGTTAGGTAAAGTACGTGAAATTTGGTTATCTTGGCGATTAACAGCAGGAATGAACAAAGATGAAATTCTCTTTGCATATATCAATCGGCTGCCAATGGGAGGAAATATATATGGTGTGGAAGCAGCAGCCCGTACTTATTTTTCCATCCCAGCTAGCGATTTGAATCTTGCTCAAGCCAGTCTTCTGGCGGCTATTCCCAATAATCCTACTTATTTCGACCCTTTAGCGCATTGGAAACGGTTGCAGCAACGTCAAAGATACGTTCTCAATCGTATGGTACAGGATGGTTATATCACTCGCGCCACAGCAGAGCAAACCTACACTGAAAAGGTTGTCTTTCAGTCTCGCCAAAGAGGAATTATTGCCGCACCACATTTTTTATTTTGGTTATCGACTCAGCTACCGCCACAGCATTCATCTCCCATCCGCACTACTATCAATCGTCCTTTGCAGCAATTTGTAGAAGCACAAGTGCAGCAGGTACTTTCTTCCCTGGCTGCTAACAATGTCCATGATGCAGCTGCTTTGGTGATTGATAACCACACTGGGGAAGTTTTAGCTTATGTCGGTTCGCCAGATTACTTTAATGAATTAAAACTGGGACGCAATGATGGAGTACAGGCACTGCGTCAGCCAGGATCTACGTTGAAGCCTTTTGTGTATGAGTTAGCTTTAGAAAAAGGTATGATTCGCCCGAATACTATTTTGGCAGATGTACCAGCCCACTACGCAATTCCCGGTGCGAAACTCTACAGCCCGACAGATTATACCGAAAGTTTTCTTGGCCCGGTACGGGTGCGGGTGGCTTTAGCTAATTCCCTGAATGTACCAGCAGTGCGAGTACTAGAAAAAGTAGGCGTGCAAACTTTCTTAGAACGTCTGCATCAGCTAGGATTTGCACACCTCAATCAAACTGCTGAATATTATGGTTTAGGATTGACTCTCGGTAGTGGCGAAGTCAGTTTATGGGAACTCGCCCGCGCCTACCTCAAACTAGCACGACAAGGACAAGCCATACCCCTAATACCTTGTACAGACGCGATTAATCGCGTCTCTACTCCCAACTCCCAACTCCCCAACCCCACAACATGGCAACTCATCACCAACATGCTCGGTGACAGTCATGCTCGTGCCACAGCCTTTGGTGTAGACTCGGTGTTAAACTTGCCTTTTCCCACTGCCGTTAAAACTGGCACTTCCTCAAATTTTCGCGATACTTGGACTGTGGGTTTTACTACCGATTACACAGTTGCCACTTGGGTAGGTAATTTCAATGGCGAACCGATGCGGCAGGTATCTGGTGTTACTGGGGCAGCACCATTATGGAATCGGATTATGTTACACCTGCATGAACATCAAGAACCAGCGGGTTTTCTGCCTCCAGAAGGTTTGGTGCAACTACCGATATGTGCAATATCTGGTTTACGACCAACGCCAGATTGTACCTCTGTAGTGCAGGAATATTTCTACCCGGAAGATAAAATTGCCTACGATACTCAAACCGATTTTAATTTGCCGCCAGAGTATGATGAGTGGTTGGCAAGACAGCAACAATCGAGTTTTGCTGCTAACAATTTGAGAATTTTATCTCCGCACAATGGTGATTTATTCTTGCTGTATCCTGGTGCCCAAATGCAGCAGAAATTGGAGTTTAAGCTGGCGGGAACCAAATCTGCACCTGTAGAGTGGTGGCTAAATGGTGAAAAACTAGATTCCCAGTCGGCTAATACTTTATTTTGGGATCTGCGTCCTGGTAACTGGACTTTAGAAGCCAGAAGTGGGGAAATGAGCGATCAGGTGAGTTTTCAAGTGGAGTTGGCTAATATGAAACCTACACGTCGAGGTTTTTCTATTGTTGATTCTAAAGTAAGAAGCGATCGCCAATAATGAAAAGTGGGACGATTAACAAGATAAATAGTAGTATTAGCAATCGCTCACTGGTTGTTTTGCAACTTCCCCTGATGCCTGATGAGTCTGAATAACCACTTGGAGGTTTTTGATCTTTAGGTGGTTGGTACGCCGACAATGCAGATTGAGTTACACCCAATATGATACTCAAAACACAACTTATTAATACTCTGGCGTTCAGAAGCTTGTTTAAGTACTTTTTTTTGTCTGTCATCATTATAGTCACTTCATTTTTATAGAGATACACTAAACTCCAAAGTGACAATAAAATTTTTTGTATATTTTGTCTTGCCATGTTGGCATAAGTTTAGTTTTACTTTAAATGATTACCATAACCAAAACCTTTTTATAGACCAAGATAATTCGCAAAGAGTGCCTCTAGGAGAAAGAGACACTCGCCGAAATTTCCCTTTGAATTGTCGAGCTAAATTTCTAAACTGTTGTGTTCCTCGACCTTCTGTAGATGAACTGATGCCTAACCCGTCATCTGTGATGCTAAGAGTGTACCAGCCTTCAAATGAAGAGCAATTAACTTCGAGACGGGTTACTCCTGTGGCGTGTTTGCCCACATTGCACAAAGCTTCTTCTAGAAATCGGCAGAGACTTCGTTTTTGTTCAATAGTTAAGTGTCGCTCATCTATAGGTTCAAAATTCCGAATTTTAATTCTGATGGTTTTAAAGCAGGGAAACTCTCGCTCTAAAGTATGGTTGTAAACTTGATAGAGAATTTCATGAAGAGGGTCTTGCAAATTTAAGACTAGACTTTTTCCTAAATAAAGACTAATATCTTGATTTAGTGGTTCTCTTTGCAAAAATTCATAAATTCCCCGTAACTCGTGATTCAATTTTTCTAGTTCTTGTTCTATTTCTGGCAGCAATTCGTTAATTGGCACATCCCGATCTCGAACTAATTTCAAAACTTTAGCTAGGTTTTGCTGGGGGCCATTGTGAATTGTTTCAAATGTGCGTTCAATAATAGCTTGGCGGGCTTTAATTCCCAACCGCAAAGCTTGGTCGTGTTGATATAAAGCCGTGAGTTCTACACCATTTAAGGCTAAAACGATGAGTGCTGGTATCACTGGAATCCACCAACCCCAAATCAGCAGTAAATAACTGACGAATACTAGACTAAAGCTAGCAAGACCAACAACTAAAAGATTTATCAGAGGAGATTTGGTCAGTCTCGCACTAACAATTCCTAAAAAACCCCAGGCTACAATCCAGATATATTCCCATACATCTAACCAAGTATTCAACATTGGTCTAGAGTCAAGTGCTGCACTGATAATTTGACTAACAGCATGAGCTTGAATTTCCAATCCATAAACTCGCCCTGTTGCAGGTTTAATAGATTCAATGGCTGAAGTAGTGATGAAGTCTTTACGACTGGGCGAAGTTATGCCAATAATTACGATGCGATCGCGTATCCAGTCTGGATTAAATTGCTCGTTTTTGAGAGCGTGCAAAGATAAGGTTCTAAATCTTTCTCGACCACTACGAAAATTGAGTAGTACCTGAACTCCACCCGCATCAGTTCGCACATATCCGCCGGAATTGGTCAAAAACCGAGGTAATTCAGTATTTCCGAACCTCATAGCAGCGCGATCGCGATTTCCGTTTTCTAAAGTAATTCTTTCATGAGCTAAATAAACTTCTGCTAAACGCACAGACAAAGAAAATTTGTATCCTTTAGGTGTTGGTGTTCCCAACAAGCTACGCCTTAATTTGCCATCAGTATCGATAATTTGATCTGCAAAACCAATTTGTTTGGGTGATAATTTTGGTGGTGGGGCAATTTCGTCAGGTAATACTTTTTCAATAGCGATTAAATTTTTCAGATTTGAAAAAGCTGCAACTAGTTCAGCATGTCCGGGGTTAACTGGTAAATCCCTATAAATATCAAGACCAATAACTCTAGGCTTATATGTCTGTAATTTAAATAGTAGCTGTGCCAAGTCCCGATCTGAGATGGGAGAATCTACGGCATACTTTTTGCGAGTGCGGATATCATCTTCATTAATCCCCACAAGTACGATTCTTTGCTCTATGGGTTCATCCGGACGCAGACGAAGAAAACTATCAAAAGCTAGCCACTCTAAAGATTGCATGAAACCAGTGAGACGAGCAATAATCACCAGCGTTATCACTACAATACCTGGTAATGCACCTACACGCAAAATGGCAATTTCCTCTTGAATTCTTCTCCAAAGTCTAGACCGCATAAGTGTTTGCCTTAGTTTTTAGCTACTTCCAAAAAATTAGCAAAAACTAATAATATTAATTAATAAACAATTTGCATTTATGAAAAATAGTATTTTCTAATATGAAAAGCTTACAATATCACTACTGTAGCAATTTGTGGGTAAAAAAGATATAGCAGTCCTAAATCATTCGTGACAATTTGAGATGTTGCGATTTCCCTGTAGTCCCTTTGCTAAGAGAGCGACGGCGCTAGCCAAAGGGTGAATTTTCTCATAACTTATTTAGGATTATTCAGGTAAAGTGATTAGCATTGAAGAAGAATACAGAATTCAGTAATGTTTTAGTGGTCTTATTAAAAATTATCAACCTATGTTGATATAAAAATTTAAGATATTAGTACATTATTTTGCTTAATCAATTAATCCTTCTTCTCTAGCTCGCATTTCAGTTTGGATGCGGATATTTTTACCCTCTTCAGGATAAACATTTAAAGCATCTTGCAGCTTACTCCAGTAATGACGCACCATGCGTTCAGATATACACATCCGTTCAGCAATGGTCTTATCTTGTAATCCTTCTCCAAATGCTAAAGTTAGCATCCTGAGCCACTCTGGTTTAACTTCTAATCCCGAATGGATTCCTTTAATGTCTTTTGTATGAGTTAATCCCTGTAATGCCCAATCAACTCTGGTTAACATTTCTTGGGTGGAAAGACTTTTATCTGCGACTGTAAAGCCTCCTTTATGACTATCAATATCAGGTCTAATCCTCACTAGCGTTCTGATATTAGCGCTTTGGACAACAATATTGAGAGTAGGATAGTTTTTCATCAAGGTTCTTAGTAGTTGAACACCTGTATCAGGCCTAGCTGTCGTTCCAGGGTTATTTGGAATAGAAAGATCCATAACTACCAGATCCGGCTGTGAGGTAGTAAGTCGATTGAGAGCGTTCTTAGCATTTACAGCAACAATCAACTCAGCATCAGGGTAATGTTTTTGCAAGACATTAACAGTTCCACCCAAAACTGATTCGTGGTCATCAATTACCAGAATTTTAGGCAATGCCTTATCTGTTAAAGTGTTTTGCATAATTAATATCCCACCTAGTGAATACGTAAATAACAATTTTTGAGTTGTATATGCACTAATAAGGAAATTTATTAAATTATATAGTATTTTTAATAATTCAGTAGATGATTTATATATCATTACGATTTTAAATATAATTGCTTCTAAATTTTGAGTTGTACATTTTTTTGTTTTTAACTAAACTAAATATTTATTGTTTTATATAAAAATAATAAAATTCCCTAGTATTACTAGGGAAACACAGAATTCGAGGAGAAAAAACTACATATTATGGTGACAGATGCTCACAAATCAGTGATTAATCTAGCCTTTCTTAACATAAATTGTAGTACTGTATCTTCTTGAGAAATTATATCAGCTTTTACCTCCATCCCAGATTGGATATGACACTGGCGATCGCCATTTCCAAATGTCAGGCTTTCGGGTTGGATAGTTGCTTCAAAGAAGCTAGGAGCAGGAGTTGTAGATCCTGATTTTGCTGCATCTGTATTGTTGTTTGTAGATGTAATTGCGTCTGGAGAAACAGTTTTGACAACACCTTTGAGAGTCCCATAATCAGGATAAGGACAGGCATCAATTCGCAATTGCGCTTTTTGACCAATTGTGACATTTTTGATCTCCTGAGTGGGAATCATGGCTTTAATGACTAGAGGAGCATTATTAGGAGCGATTTCAGCGATCGCCTCGCTAGCGCGCAATACTTGGCCGGGGTTTCGCAAATTGAGCTTGAGGATGATACCATCACTACTTGCTCGCAGAATAGTATCTTGCATCTGACGGGCAACTTGTAGGAGTTCTTTTTGAGATTGTCCGAGTTGGTTTTGGATTTCAACTCGCCGTTGAATTAAGGCTTGTTTTTCTTTTTTTAAGGTAGCGATAGTTGCCCTACCTCTAGCAATTTCTTGGGCAATGCGTTCAGTCGCGATCGCCACCATAGCATTGGTAGGATTAATAGCGGCGCTAGCTGCTTGCACTTTGGCTTGAGCAATATCAACCGCTTTTTTTTCAGCTTCAAGTGTGGCTTGAGTCTGGGTGACAATTAACTTTTTCTGCTCAAATTCTCGCCTACCAATTGCGCCAACTTGTGCTAGCTGCTCGTAGCGATCGCGATCGACTTGTGCAAAACTTAAATCGGCTTGAGCTTTTTGCAAATCGGCTTGAGCTTTTTGCAAATTTGCTTGGGCTACCAGTAATTCGCTCCTAGTGGTAATTTGTCGCTCTTGATACTCCCGTTGACTGCGTTCTAAATCTGCTTTAGCAGAGACAATTGTCCGGTCTGCTACTATTGCTTCAGCGAGAATTTGGGTATTTAAGGCACTGATTTGAGCATTAATTTGCATGATTTGTAACTTATCCTGTTGGATATTATCTTGCAATTGGCTCTTTTTGATTTGCAGTGGTTCGTCGTCAAGGCTAGCGATCGCCTCCCCTTGTTTTACGAGTTGATTTTCTTTAACTAAAATAGTTTTAACAGTCCCTTCAACTTTTGGTTGCACTAGCCGAATTTCTCCTGTAGGACGCACAGCAGCAGCAACTTTTACCGTCACGTTGTATTTCATCCATGAAGAGAGACTAATAGCAGTACCAACACTTACAATAATAGAAAGTCCTGCTAAAGACATCCAGGGACTAACGGGTGGAAGAAACTCTTCACTTTGAACAAATGGCAGAAGTTTTTGATTATGGGTATAGAGCATAATTACCTGAAGAATTAAGGATTTAAAAAGTCCAAATGCTCTCCAGATTGAGAGCGTAATTCCATCAAAGAACCTTGAATCTTTAACTTGCCTCGATCTAGCAACACAATCCAGTCAGCACGATTAATTACCTTGGGACGATGGGTAATTAAAATTGTCGTTTTACCATGACGATGCTTAAGTAACTGATTGAGAACTTGCGCTTCACTGACTGGATCGAGTCCGCCAGTAGATTCATCCAAAATTAGCACTGGTGGATCTGTAACAATGGCTCTTGCTATTGCCAAACGTTGGCGTTGTCCACCAGAAATATTTGCTCCAAACTCACCTAGAATAGTTTGATATTTATCAGGAAGTTTACTGATAAAATCATCAGCATCAGCAATTTGGCAAGCTCTGACAATTTGCTCGAATGTAATGTGAGGCGCACCTAGGCGAAAATTGTCAATGATAGAACGACTCCAAAAATGAGCGTCTTGAGGAACTAATACTATTTGTTGACGCAGACAATCAAGAGAAAGGTCTTCTCTGTTATAAAATCCGATACGAATATTACCTGATTGCAGTGGATATAAACCAGCAATTATTTTAGCTAAGGTGCTTTTACCACAACCAGATTTACCAATAATGGCGATAACTTGACCACCTGGAATTGTTAAAGAAAAGTCTTCTAGTAGTTCGATTCGACCAGGGTAGTGAAAGTTGACTTGGCTACAAACGATGTCAGCATCTCCAGCAATTTTTGCAACTGGCTTTTTACCCTCACCTGCATTTTCTGGAGTGGCATCTATAACTTCCGTCAGGCGTTGTGTAGCAGTTTTCGCCCGCGTAAATTCATCCACAAAAGTAATTACAGTACCAATGAAACCCAGGAAATTACTATTCATGGAGTTAAATGCTAGTAATTGCCCGATACTAAGATGTTCATTTGGG
The DNA here is from genome assembly GCF_034531165.2 of Dendronalium sp. ChiSLP03b. Taxonomy (NCBI): domain Bacteria; kingdom Bacillati; phylum Cyanobacteriota; class Cyanophyceae; order Nostocales; family Nostocaceae; genus Dendronalium; species Dendronalium sp. ChiSLP03b. The sequence continues at coordinate 18,517 of NZ_JAVRBR020000071.1, forward strand.
TCAATTACTAAATTTCCGCCAAACCAAAGCAAGACAATACTGCCAATAGCAGAGACAAAGCTAGAGAATGTATTGTTGATAATGCCAATCTGCATTGTACTGAGAGTCAGAGTTGAAATTTTACCAAATCTGCTTTGTAATTCGTCCCAAAATTGAGGTGATGCAGTGGTAGTTTTGAGAGTGAGTGCGCCTTTAAATGTTTCTACTAAAACTCCTTGGGCTTCTGCTTCTGTAACTAAAACATCACGGGTCTTTTGCTGTAAACTTGGTTGGAATATAACTGTAGAAATAGTCATAATTCCAGAGATAAATAGAGCTAGCGCAGTTAATTTCCAACTATAAAAAGCCATGAAAGCAAAAGAAATTACCGCAATAAAAAATTTACTGGGTAAACTAACAACGACTTGAGCCACTAACTGATTAATCTGGTCAATATCTCGTAGGCGACTCACAATTTCCCCGCTGCGGCGAGCTTCATAATAAGCTAGAGGTAATTGTAGAATTTGTCGCCCAAATTCTAGAACTAACCCTAATTGTAGGCGTTGGGCAAAGTGAGCAATTAAATTAGATTGTACCCAAGATAAACTACTAGAAATAATATTCATTACTACCACAGCGATCGCCATCGTAGTCAGCAGTTTTGTATCGCCTCGAACTAGCACATCATCAGTGAGAATTTGCAATAGAAAAGGGGAAGCTAAAGATAGTAATCCTAACAAAAGATTCAGAGGCAATGCTTGCGCGAGAATGTCTCGAAAATGCCAAATGCGCTTGAAGAAACGCCAAAAGCCACCAACTTGTTCATTCTTTTGGGCATGAAACCGTATTGGATCTGGTTCCAGTAAAAGCATTAACCAATCTACCCACCCCTCTGCCAAATCTTTAGGAGACAGATAGCGCAAACCGACAGCAGGATCGGCTACTACACATTTTTTGCCTTCTACACCATATAAAACTACCCAATGATGCCCTTGCCAATGAATAATTGCTGGTAGAGGTGCTTCATTCATTCGGTTCAGGAGTTCTGGTGAAGTTTTGACTGGACGAGCATTAAAACCGAGTGTTTCTGCTCCTCGTTTTAGCCCTAACAAAGTTGTGCCAAATTGTCCAGTACCGACAGCTTCACGAACATGATTTAGAGTTAAAGTCCGTCCATAATGTTTGGCAATTGATGCGAGACAAGCAGCACCACAATCTTCTTCACTGTGCTGTGCAACGTAATTGTATTTCATAAAGTAGAAATGCTTGTACTGATGTTTTGAACCATAATTTTTCAAAAAAAATAATTATTTAAGCTAGAATTTAAAATCAGTCTTATTCATCTATCAGTTGTAAATAATTCATCTCGAATTATGATTCTATATTTTTCAATTTTGTTTGATAAAAGTTGCAAAGGTAGGAATTATGCACAAGGCAAGTTTAATTGACTTGCCTCATCTCAGATATAGTTACACATAAATTTGATGTCGCTGTTTCAATGCCTTCTGTAGCGTCTTCTTCTAGAACGTGGTGAACTTTCAAATACAAAAGACGACTCCCAAGCAAATTGAATTTCCTCTGGAGTGAGTCCAGGATTGCCAAATAAAATCCCAGCGCCCAAGATGAACATGTAAGTATCAAGGTCAAAACCAACATGAAAGCATCCTCCGCCAACAACGGCAGATTCTTCCGGGGGAATTTCTCTAAAAAGAGGACTTTTTTCTTCCATTGCTCGCTTACTTAAACTAGATGTAAGAATGAAAAACGTGAAAAATCAAGAGTATTAATTAAACGATGAGCTTTATGAGTAGTTAGTCGTTTTCACTTTTAACTACTCATGCTGCACTCATAAATTTGGAGAAGTTTTACAATGAAGCTGGGAAGGCTAACAAAGAATAAGTAGGAGTGCTGCTGGCAGTATCAACTATTGGATAGCCATATTCATCAAACTTCACTTCTTTATCCTTACCGTCTGCATAAATAATTGTTCTAGTTTCCCAAATGAATATAGGAACTTTACCGCCACTAATAACAGCAGACTCTTCAGCAATCAGCTCTGTAAAAAGAGGGTTTTTCTGATTCATTAGCATGTTTTTTGAGCGTATTTTTTTGGGGATATTCAAGTTAGTGATATTTTTCTAAATACTGGAACATCTAAAAATGTTCCAGTATTTAGCAGGTTCATACTTACTCTGTTATCCCAGAAGGATTGTTACACAAGCCTAAAAAATTAATGCAGGCTCAAAGATGGTTCTAGGGTGTCAGATCCAATGTTTGTTCCCAAACGTACTGAACTTCTTCGGCAGTAATTCCGGGGTTGCCTAATAGTAAGGCAGCACCCAAACCAAAAGCGTATCCTACAAAATTAAAGCCAAGACCGCCGCTGACAGTTGCAGATTCTTCGGATGTAATTTCAGTGAAAAGTTTGTTATTTTCGATAACTTGCATGGTTTTTACTCCTTTTGATTAGGATGTTTGAAAGTATTACAAACTATACTGTCAGGTCTAATGTTTGTTCCCAAACATACTGAACTTCGTCGGCAGTAATTCCGGGGTTGCCTAATAGTAAGGCAGCACCCAAACCAAAAGCGTATCCTACAAAATTAAAGCCAAGACCGCCGCTGACAGTTGCAGATTCTTCAGATGTAATTTCAGTGAAAAGTTTGTTATTTTCGATAACTTGCATGGTTTTTGACTCCTTTTGGTCAGGATTTTTGAAAGTATTACAAACTACTAGTTGATTACCTCTATTTGGTCTTCAACTCCTTGTTTGGTTAATACACACAATACGTGGAAGCACCGACTTTAGTCATGTATGTTTTCGGCAAACTTAATTACCAGATTCGGAAAACTAGACTTCTGAATTACGCCACTACTATTTCCGAAAAATACATGGGGTAGTGAAATATCATCTTATTTATACTTTTGATAACTTGATGACTGCTAAATAGCTCTACCTGCGAGGGTTAGACCTGTTTGAAAACTCGCAGGTCAATCTATACCAAGTTTAATCTTTAAGCTTGGTAATTTTGATACATACCCAAAAAACAGGGTTTTATATAGTTAGTGATAGTTTATTGCCAGTGACTAAAATCTTGAAAGTGTCACTGCACAGTTAAAAGCTAAAAGTGGTACGGATAGCTCCTATGAAGATATCGTCGTTTCTAGAAATGTGTCCGGGGTCAGTAACAATAAAAAAGCCGGGAGTAATTGCAATGTTGTCGTTGACTAAGTAGCGGTAGAAAACTTCATAATGTGTTGAATTACCACTATCCACGTCTGCAACTAAAATGCCGTTATTCAACTTTGGCGGTTGACCTACTAGCAACCCCAATAAATCTCCTTTTCTGCCGAAGGGGTCATATAAACCTAGAGAAACAGTGTAGGTACTGCTGAGGACAACGGCATCTGACTGTAGGGAATTAGTCACCATTAAACCCCCCCAAGCACCAAATACGACTCGATCGCTTAATTGCCATTTCATACTGGCATTAATGCCATGAATCTGAGATGGTTCGTTAATTCCCCCAGATGTATCTGCATTACTGCTACCTGTACCTGTATCTAGTTGACCGTTACTAGAATAAGCATTTACATAAGCCAAGCCAGTAATTAACGAAGGAGTTGGTTTGTATAATAGCTGCACTCCTAAAGCACTATGGTCTGCACCAAATATACCTCGGCTACTATCGCTGCTATTTCTGGTACCATAGGCGAATTGCAAACGCAGTTCATCGGAAAGCAACCAGTCAAAGCCTAAACCAGCATCAAGACTGCCTATTTTAAAGATGGGAGTTGAACCAGCAAATAGTGAAATTGCTCCTTGACCGGCATCAGCATAGGGTGAGTTGACACTGAGAACGCTGCTTAAACTAAATCCTACAGGTTTGAAGGTGAAAACTACGCGATCGCTTAGTCCTGCAACTCGATATTCTACAGAATCTACTCTTACCTGATTATCATAATCTGCTTGCCAGGACAGCCTGGCCATATTGGTGTTAAATGCATCAGGATTGCTAAAACTATCATCAGCGGAATTTCCTGTAACCAATGCCACTCGAAAACGGTCTTTGCCTGTGAAAGAAGAAACGAGTTGCAATTGTGTTAGGTGACTGATAATTGTGTTGGCTTCTCCTTTACCTGGAGGGTCGCCGCCAAATCCTGTTGCTAGTCCAAAGATGACTTGTCCTCCTAAAATGACTGTGGTAGAAAACTGCTGTGCTTCTATGTTTGCATTCCGTGCTTCTAGAGTATCAATTCTACTTTTTATAGTGCCTAATTCACCCGCAAATTCTTCTCTAAGATTTTGCAATATTACCAAGTCTTCTTTTCTGACTTTGTCTGTTAGACCAGCAGCAATTAATTCATTAATTTTATCTAATGCTGCATTTAAACCTGCGGCAAATTCATAGCGCGTTAAGGTACGGTTGCCTTTAAAACTGCCATCAGGATAACCTGAAATTACACCATAACGTTCTACTAAAGATTGCAAAGCGGCAAAAGCCCAATCACTTGGCTGTACGTCAGATAATTGAGATACCGATGTCACTCGTTCCATGCTGCTACTAGGTGACATTTGCGTTTCTTCGTTTGTCTGAGCTAGGGTAAAATCTTGCTGAAATATTTCGCTATTTGTAGTATAAATTATTGGCGAATCGCTGGAATTGACAGATAGAAATTCTAGCGATTGCTGATTTTCTTTTGGCGTTAATTTGTCATCTAGATTTTCTGCCAATACAGGGGTAGCTAATACAAATACTGCTACCCCAGATAGGAGCAAGAAAAATTTTTTATTCATGGTCACCACTCACACCTGATATTAAAAAATATGCCAAAATATTAACTAGTACACTGCGGCGGAAATAAGAATATCATTTAAAATACTTCAAAAGCCTATAAATAGAGTATTTTTAATTTTTAATTCCGCGCAATGGTACTAGCGATCGCGTGCAACACCAGTTGTCAAACTACCACGATAGCCAACGCCTCTTTGAGGTGCTTCACCGTTGACACCAAAAACATCAATCTGAGTTATTTGACCGTTAGCATCGATCACAGAAGCACTAGCATTGTTGCCACTCAGACCAGCTTGATTCTTGACACCTGTGTTGTCATTGATTGTGACTGTACCTTTATCAAAATCTACTCCAATCGTGGTTGGGGAGTTGGGATTATTATCAGGAATAAAAATGGCAGTATTACCTTCTCTCTGTCTGAAGAATGTTCCAGTGGTGACCTGTGGGTTGCTAATTCTGATAGAAACTGATGGGCGAGGATTCAAATCGCCTTCTGTACCATTTAGTGCATCTGCCAGGAAAGTTCTAGTAAATCCCTTGAATCTTTGCGCTTGATTCTTCAATGCTGCTAAAGTTTCGATCCGAACGGCATTGAGTGTTTCCTGAACTGGAGTGGATTCTTGTGCTATTAAATTTTCTTGTCCTGGTCCAAGACCAGAAGTCAGTGAAATACTTTTATAAAATGCTGGTAAGTCAAATTCTTGTACTTTGCCCACCAACCCGTTTCTGACAGCTACTGTCTGACCACCTTGTAAGGCAACGGTTTTTTTCCCTTTTTGGTCAGATATTTTAATATCTCCATCAGTGAGAGCAAAAACTTGTGTGGTGTTGCGTGTATTGTCGTGTATTACCATCACTGCACTAGCTTTCTGTGCTGGCAGAAATAAATCGCTGTTTTGGCTGATTTTGCTGCTTTTATTAATAGCAATTAATGCAAGGTTATTCCTCATTTGAGATGCGTTGGTTGCGGGACGCGCTGCGAGGATACTAATTTGACTCTCAGGTGTTTCTACTTCAGTCCCGACACTACCCGGCGGACTCAAAATTAAGGCAGTACCATCCTCCAACTTAAATATCATCTCGTTCAGGGCTATGAGATTTCGCAACTTAAAGCGACGCAACCCTGGTTCAAACCGGAATGTACTGCTTTGATCTACTCGAATGAGAGATTTATCGTTAAAGAATAATTGAGCTTCAGAACTCGCACCCGTTCTCACTGCATCACGAGGAACTATGACATCTTTTGGTTGTGCTGGGCGGCGAGTTTGGTTTTGCAGGAGTAATTCGACAATCTTAATTAGTTTGTAGACTTCAGCACGGGTTAGCAGCTGGTCTGATTGAGCCAGTACTGGAGTCATCCAAGATAATGTTAGCAGTGTGCTAACAATTAACTTTTGAGTTAATGACCAAATCTGCTGTCTCATCACACCTTACCTTATGTAACAACGTTACATTTACTTATATTGTTCCGTTTTTATACTACATAGGCTAACAGCATTTTTCCAGAGGATTGATATGACATTTAATAAATAGCAAAGTCCTCCCAGCGATTGCTAGCAGGACTTATCTTGTCAGTTGTCAGGAGAAAAAGAGAACTCTTAACAGGGAACAGGCAAAAATAGTTATTATTTCTTCCTCATCTCCCTCTGCTCCCCTGCTTCCCCTGCTCTCTTATCCCAGCGTCCCCGCGTCCTCTTACACGAGCGGCTCACGTTTGAGTAGACGGCGCACGGCTTGTTCTATATCCTGTTCTTTAATTAAAGACTCTCCTACAAGAGCCGCATGTGTACCAGCATCGGCTACCAGTGATAAATCAGCGTGGGTGTATAATCCAGACTCACTGACAACAATTACACCTAAGTTTTGTAATTGCGATCGCCGCGCTGCCATTAGTCTTTGTGTTGTGCTGATATCAACTGTAAAATCTTCTAGACTCTGATTATTAATTCCTATTAAGCGGATATCGTCTAGTTTGAGTACCCGATCTAGTTCTGTCAAGTTATGGACTTCCACTAAAGCATTCATCCCCAAATAATGAATCACTCGCAACAAGTCCTGGAGTTCCCGATCTGTCAGAATGGCGGCGATGAGTAATACAGCGTCTGCTCCTGCTGCCCGTGCTAAATAAATTTGGCAGGGGTCGATAATAAACTCTTTGCATAAAAGAGGTAACGATATTCTCTGGCGGATTGCACGTAGTGTTTCAAAACTGCCATGATAAAATGATGCATCTGTGACGACAGATATACAACCTGCGCCACTACGCTCATAAGCTTTAGCGATCGCTACTGGGTCAAAGTCTGCTCGAATTATCCCATAAATTGGTGAGGCTTTCTGAATTTCTGCGATCAAGCTGGGTCGGAAAGGATTTTGTTGCAAGGCAGTTAAGAAATCTCGCACGGTTGGAGCAGCAGTTAACTGGCGTTGCAAAGAAGCTAAAGACATCTGTTGATGCATATGTACTACTTCTTGCTTTTTGTGCCACACAATCTCTCTGAGAAGGGGATGTAGACGGGTATTAACAGGAGTACGTGGATAAATCATAAGCTGCGACAAATCGGGAGATGGGGTGACTCAGAAAGATGAAATCAGAAATTTTTTGATTTTCAGAGTCTGAGTAAAGTTGATTTCATGTCAAAAACTTCTAATTTGTCACGTTTACTCTCAATGTCATTTGATTTTGAACTTTCAACTAGGCAGTTATTTTTTAGGAGTCGAATGTAGGTGCGGTAGGGTATGTAGTCTATGGGGTTGTAGCCAGAAAAACGTAAAATTAAAACACATGCCCAGGAATACTTGCCGGCAATAATTGCTTTAACAATTTGTTCAATTTGTTCGGTGTTGATTTTTTTTGCTGTTTGTGTATTGCAATTGCTATCGGTTTGATGCATGGTATTCTCTCTTTTATTAAACTTGTAATCCCAAGGTTAAGAATTGATTTAGTTGGGAATTGGTGTTTTTTATCTACTCTGAAAATAAGTCAGAAGGTATAAGGCATCAGGATTTTCATCTGTGTTTATCTTCAGCTCAGCGATGGCGGAAGATAGACGAAGATTGCTAAGGGTTATGTAACAGAGGAAATCACAAATCATGATTTTATTTAAGAAAATGACGCTACAACAAAAGGTTAAGAGAACATATCTGGTATTCAGTGAGACCTAAGAAGTATTGCAAGTGAACTCTGAAAGTAGGGGAGAGTTTAGCTAGTCGGCATTTTTATCTGCCTAATAAATATCTAGTTAAACCAACCCCTACAGATGAACCGTGTTGCAGAAGCAGCTTCTGTTTTAAGCCTACTCAATATTCGGCGACAGATATACGATCGATCTTTTGACGTACTTATCTTTTTTTTAGCTTTTGTGATTTATTAAATCTTGTTAACAGTGACGTATGATGCTTAGATTTTTCTCTGAACACGACAAATTATACTAAATTAAATTTAGTTGAATAAAAATGTCAAACTAAAGATTCTTTTTTTATTTTGTCTTTTTAATTTTCTAGCTTAACTGTATATTGTGTTGCCATGTGGTACTAAATTGAAGCGGAAAAAATTTGATCTACTTATGCTAACTAAAATTGTGTTGATGGAAACAATACTAATACCAAATATTAAGTACATTGCTATTTTTCTGACTCGCCTAGCGAAGCTAAACAGTTTCTACCTTTCGATAGTTGATAGTTATAGAACTTAAATTTTAAATCAGTGCTTATGTAATAAATAATACTCGTAGTTTAATTTATAAATGTATTTGTAGATATCAAAACTGGATAACACTTTGCTGATATAGATTCGCAAGACTAAGCGACAGGATTCCGCTGAGGATATAACTCACTTGAAAGTCAAAAGCCTTACACCGCATATAATATCTATTCACAACCTGTAAATAGAATTGTGATATTAGCAAGCTATTACAACGTTAATATCAAGCTGATAAAGATTTGCAGTCATAGTTTTGCTATCCAATATGTCTGGTTACACTTTGTTTGTATTTTTGAATACATATAGTCTTAACACTATACATTTCTTTTGATAGATGTCTTATCTATATATAAGATGAATATTTATGAAAATATATACCTTATGAAAGATGACTTGGTCTGTTCTTCTGTAGTTAGATCCCTCTGTAGTTAGATTACAGATAAAGCAAAAAAATAAGAAATTTTAAACTTATGAAAAATCAATTGTTTGTTTCAGCTAAAATTTATATGGCAAAATTTAAATTTAAGGTGGACAAATTATGCTATTGTGAATCATGAACAGACTGTTTTATCTTCTCTTTAACTATCTTGCGATCGCTATTCTAATATAGTGAACTACAATCAAACTAAATAAGTAATTGCGACTTAATTTTTATCTATTTTTAGAAAGATATGCAGCAAATATGACGATGATGGAAATTATACTTATTTGCAGATTCTAAAGTATATAGATATTGGATTGAATTCAATAAATTTGCACTAATTAACTCTACTAAAGAGCTAATTAACTTATAGAGTTTTATACTAATTCTTTAAAGTAAAATTAGTGATTTAGTTTCGGATATTAAATCTACTTATAGTAGCGAATAATGAAGATTAACCAATGTAATAAAATTGGTTAATATCAGGATAATCATTATTTATGAAAAACTTTAGAAATCAATAGCAAAAAAATATTGTATCTTTATGTAACTAAGCTGAAAGTGTTCACTTTTTGTTGATAAAATCATATTTAATAATATAAACATTAAGATTTTATTATCTAATTTATTCATTAGCTAAACAGTATAATCAGGATTTTTAGAAGTTCTGATTATCAACTCGTTAGTAGATATAGATTTGTCACTAGACTATTGGTCAAACTAATGGGAAAAACTTAGGATAAATTACTAAAAAGTGTATTGGGCTGTGTGTGAGAAGAGTGATGAATGAGTAGAGCGAAGTATGCAAAAGTTGATTGAAGAATTAAAGAATGCGAAAGAGCATTTACAACAGGAAGTTTCTGAACTGAAAAAGAAAACAACAGAGTTAGAAACATCCCTTTCTCTACTTCGTTCTACGCTCGAATCTACTGCTAATGGTATTGTTACAGTAAATCTTGATGGAGATGTTTTAAACTTTAATCAAAAATTTGTGGACATGTGGCAGATTCCAGATTCACTGACGCTATCTAAAAATTCTCCTCAAGCCAGCGCATTTTTCCAGAACCAATTAAAAAGCCCAAATACTTTTAGCCCAGTTATGTGGGAAGTATCCAATCAACCTGATTTGGAAAGCTATGACATTTTGGAGTTGAAGGATGGAAGAGTCTTCGCACAATACTCTCAGCCGCAGTGGTTGGATGACAAAATTGTTGGTAGAGTCTGGAGCATTTGGGACATAACCGATTACAAACAAGTAGAATTGGAACTTTGTCAAGCCCTACAACAAATACAACAACTTAGAGAACTGAAAGCTAACTTCATTTCTATGGTTTGTCATCAATTCCGCACGCCGCTGAACGCTGTTTCATTTTCAAATAGCTTACTCAAGAGGCATATTGATGAATGGACAAAGGAGAAAACACGGCCATTACTCGATCATATCCAAACAGCTGTTGAAAAGCTCAGTCGGATGTTGAATGATATTTTATTCTTTGCTAACGCAGAAGCCGCAAAGTTCAACTTTGAGACAGAACCGCTCGATTTAATTCAATTCTGTAATGAGTTAGTGACACAAATACAGATGAGTAGCAGCCATGACATCAATTTTGTGCGTGAAGGTAGCTGTGGTAGTGCTTGTATAGATCGACAACTGTTGGAGCCTATTCTGAAGAACTTACTGGATAATGCAGTTAAGTATTCTCCAAGTGATAGCCCAGTTGATTTACAACTTTCTTGTGAGTCTGGGAAAGTAATTTTCCAGGTTACAGATAGAGGTATTGGTATTGCAGTAGCAGACCGACAACAAATATTTGAGCCATTTTATCGGGGTAAAAATATCAAGAATATTCTCGGTACTGGATTAGGGCTATCTCTTGTTAAGACCCTTGTAGATTTATATGGCGGTCAAATTGCCGTGGAAAGTGAAATTGATATAGGCACTACGTTTACTGTCATACTGCCAGTGTGAAATAAAATTTCAATTTCAGTTCCCAGTTTTGTGTGTTCAAACTTCATGGTTCCTTGACAGAGTACTCAGCAGAGAGTTTAGTAATCATTCCTTGCCACAATTCCCAGTGATGAAAAAATGATGTACGAATCGACAACAATTCTCGTAATAGAAGATGATGCCGTTACTCGCAATCTCTTCTTACAGGGTCTTGAAGCTGAAGGTTTTAACACAATAGGTGCTGAAAACGGTCTTGCTGGTATCGAAGAAGCACGAAAGCATTTACCCAATTTGGTAATCTGCGATATTGCAATGCCGGATATGGATGGTTACGGAGTTTTGAATGCTTTGCGCCAAGATCGTCTCACTGCGGTTATTCCCTTCATTTTTCTGACTGGCAGTAATACTCAGGCATCTGTTCGCAAAGGTATGGAGTTGGGGGCGGACGATTATCTGATCAAACCCTCTACGGTAGAGGAATTGCTTAGAGCGATCGCAATCCGATTGGAAAAGCAAGCTATTCTCAGGTCTTGGTATGCTACTAATAGTGAAATTTCCGAATTACCAATAAATACGACTTCATCGTTAACCCCTGAATCATTTTTTCCATCAGTTCCGCAACTCAAGGAAGTTTTTGACTACATTGAAGCTAACTATCGTCAAGGGATTACTTTGTCTGATGTGGCTGTTGCAGTTGGTTATTCGCCAGCTTACTTAACCAGTAGAGTCGCAAAACAAACTGGAGAAACTGTCAACGGCTGGATTGTTAAGCGCCGGATGGCAGCAGCACGTCCTTTACTCAAGGAAACCGACCAGACAATCGAGCAGATTGCTACAGTGCTGGGCTATCAAAATGCATGTCATTTCTCCCGCCAATTTCGTCAACACCACGGGCTACCACCGAAAACTTGGAGAAAAGAAAATCAGTATCAACTCTATCAAGCTTCCAGAAACGCAAATCTGCAACTAATCAATACTCATCCGCCGATTGGAAACTATGTACCTTATAGTACTGAGTTGCAAGTTTCCGAAGTTCCAAGTAGGATGGACACTTTGCTCAAGTCGAGCCACTGCCTTTCGGGGGGAACCCGCCCACACAAGTGGCCTCCAGAAGTCGCCAGTCTGACTTCTCGCGATCGTGCTAAATAAGAAAGTAATGCGATTTTAGATTTTGGAGCCACTGCGTTGCTCTGGTTAAGAGAGTTGTAGCAAGTGGCGTGATTTTGGATTGGGAAAAAGTTAATTGATAAGCTGTTAGACACTCTATCTGTCGCAATCATTTTTAAATTGGTGTAAAAAGTAGTAATGGAAACTGGGAACTCAGGACTCAGTTTTCACTACTTTTAGGCTTTGTCAATTGCTGCATTAATACTTGCACTCCCAAAGCCAATAAACCAATCGCCACTATACCAAATATTCCACTTCCCAAAGCAACTACGCCTACAACCAGGGTACGAACAGCAGAGGTAATTCTCACCACTAGTAGATTATCTGAATGGATCGGTTTGCTTGCAAAATTGGTGGCGATTTTAATCATCAGTGAATAAAGTGCAAATCCTAGTCCGCCGGAAATCAAGGCTCCAGTTAAACAGCGTAACAGAGTCATTGGAACCGACGCTTGAGCTTCTACTTGTGGCGTTATATTTGGGTCACTCATACAACTTTTGATTTTAGATTTTGGATTACGTTAGGAGTCAGGAGTCAGAAGTTAGGAGTTAGTCAGGCATATTCTCCTGCTTCCTCATCTCCCCAGTACCCCTTCGGGTGACGCTCCTTCTCTGCGAGACGCTTACGCGTAGCTTGCTTCTCCGTAGGAGTACGTCGCTAACGCAGTCGCCTGCGGAGGAGCCAGCGCGGTCTTGGGGGTCTCCACGCCACTTGCTTTATGCCGGGGAACCCGTCCACCGCAGTGGCTCCTCCGCAGGCGACTGGCGTTGGAAACCCTCTCCGAAGTTTGCTTGGAGGGAAACCCTCTTGGCAACTTCTCTCCGCAGCACCGCAGTTTCTTTCGAAGGGAAACCCTCCTTTGAACTGCTCGCTGTCTCACCAGTCCCTACACTGACGATACTATCTGAATTCCATGTGTAGTCATTCGAGTCACAAACAATTCTAAATCCTCGTCAGGAATTATCTCTCTCATTTTTAGCTTCACTGCTTGCGCTTGTTGTTCAGACTCAAGAAGAGCAAACACTGTCGGGCCAGAACCAGACATCATTGTTCCCAAAACGCCTTCTTGAGTTGCAAATACCTCGCGCAGTTGCAAGACTTGGGGATAGGCTGGCAATACTACACGCTCTAAATCATTGTGCAGTTTTTGAGCAATTTCTGCTGTGTTTTTGGCAAAGATTGCTTTGACTATTCCTCCTGAATGGACTGCGGCTGCACGCGCTGCCAAATCTTCGGTATTTCTAATATAAGAATTACCAAACTGCTGGCGATAAGTTTTGTATGCCCAAGCGGTGGAAACTTCTAAGCTACGATATTTAGCCAATACTATATATATGTTATCTAAATTCGGTAGAGGAGAAAGTTGCTCGCCTCTACCTGTAGCAATCACTGTTCCACCCGCCACGCAAAACGGCACATCTGAGCCAAGACTTGCTCCCAGTTCTTCTAATTCTGACTGAGTTAGTCCGAGGTTCCACAATAAATCTATCCCTACCAAGACGGCTGCTGCATTTGTTGAACCTCCAGCCAACCCAGCAGCTATAGGAATGTGCTTGTTGATGGTAATTTCTATACCACCATGTTTACTAAAGGCTTCAGGAAATTGGGTTGCCATTAGTTCTGCTGCTTGGTATGCCAGATTATTTTCATCTGTAGGTACTTGTGGGTGGTCGCAGTAAATGCGAATGCTGTCAGTGCTAATGGAATGCAATTCAATTTGGTCGGCAAGGTCGATACTTTGGAGTATCATTGCTAACTCATGATAACCATCGGGGCGATCGCCGATAATTTCTAAATACAAGTTAATTTTGGCGGGGGCAGTTAATGTGTAGGAACGCATAACAGTTATCAGTTATCAGTTATCAGTCATCAGTTTACTGTTAACTGATTTGCTAGTGTTACCCATTGGTTGACGCTGAGGTCTTCGGCACGGGCTTGGGGATTTATTTCTAATTTTTCGAGTAATTGTGTCAGGCGATCGCGTTCGACAACTGGTTGTAGATTATTTCGTAACATTTTGCGCTTTGCACCAAACCCCAATTTAATTAGATTTTCTAACTGTCTAGGGTTAATTGCTGGTGTTTCTATCTGCCGGGGATGCAACCGCACGACTACTGAATCTACTTTTGGTGGTGGATGAAATGCGATCGCTGGAACTGTACAAATTAATTCACAATCAGCTAAATATTGTACCCGCACGCTCAATGCTCCAAAAGCTTTAGACACTGGTTTAGCATACAATCTTTCTGCTACTTCTTTTTGCACTAATAGTACTATTGAATCAAATGGTTCTGGATTAGGATTAGTGATTGTGCCCAGCAGTTTTTCTATAATTGGTCCTGTGATGTTATAGGGAATATTAGCTACTACTTTATTCTGCTTTTGAAAATTAGGAAATGCTACCAGCTGGGACGGTACATCTAAGGTGAGAAAGTCACCTTGTAGTAGTAGAAAATTTTCAATTTTACCTAGTTGTTTTACCAGTAGTTCGCACAAATCGCGGTCTATTTCAACTGCGACTAGAGATTCTACTAAAGGTAATAAACGACGAGTCAGAATGCCGGTTCCTGGGCCTATTTCCAAGATGCGATCGCTCGTTTGACATTCTGCTGCCTTTATTATTGCGTCCAGTACCTTTTCACTTTTGAGCCAATGCTGAGCAAATATCTTGCGCGGTCGTACCATTTATTTTCCTCGTACTGCCTAAGTTTCAGCGTTTCACTAAAAATCCATTTCTTACTTCTTTCTTACTTTTTACTACCATTTTTTGGTGCATGTTTGCCGATTTTATCTTGACTTAATATGCTTTATATGGTACTTGAGCATTATTCTCTAAGAATATAAATGGAGATTGAGGCGATCGCTTATCAACCTGCTTCCTCCCAATCTTCAATTCGTAATCCATTCACCCGACTAAATTCACTCTTATTGTGCGTAACTAATATTAAATTATGGGCTTGAGCAATTGATGCAATTTGCAAATCGTAATACCCAATAGTTATATCTAAAGTTGCCAATTCAGCACGAATTCTGCTGAGGTAATCTCAATTCCTGGTTCTTCTCTGAGTTTATCGGCAAATGCATAAAAAGCCTCTTGGTCGTCTCGATGTTCCAGCACATATGCTCTTAATTCTTGCTTGGTCATCGCTTGAAAATTAGGCTTGGTCATAAGTACCTCACGCTACCGTTTGGGAATATTTCTATTTGAACACCTCTGCGCGAACAAAAATTAACTTGCCCTAGTACTAAGAAATTTGGCAGAATAAACCCAAATCCCCCACTGCCAAGTCATAAATTATGCCTACGACTGGTACAGTCCTTCGCAACCGCTATAAAATCATCAAAATCTTAGGAAGTGGCGGATTTGGCGACACCTACCTCGCAGAAGACTTAGACTTACCCAACCATCCCAAGTGTGTAGTCAAACACCTCAAACCCAACTCCGACCCAGCAGTATTACAAATCGTTAGAAGGTTATTTGATAGCGAAGCCCAAGTTTTATATTGCCTAGGCAATGATAGCGACCAGATACCGCGACTATTTGCCCACTTTGAAGAACAAGGCGAATTTTATTTAGTCCAAGAATTTATAGATGGCGAAGACTTAAGCCATGAAATTAGTTCTGGTAAGCGATTAACCGAAAAAGAAGTCATTAAACTATTACAAGAAATTCTGGAAGTCTTAGCAGTAGTTCACAAAAAGAATATCATCCACCGCGATATTAAAACCCAGAACATTATGCGTCGCCGTCAAGATAGCAAAATTGTGCTGATTGATTTTGGCGCAGTTAAAGAAGTTAATACGCTGATGGTGAACGCCCAAGGACAAACTAGTGTTAGCGTTACCATTGGTACGGCTGGTTATATGCCAAGCGAACAAGCAGCCGGACAACCAAAATTATGCAGCGATGTTTACGCGGTGGGGATGTTGGGAATTTATGCCGTGACAGGTTTACAACCCCACGAACTACCAAAAGACCCCACCAATGGTGAAATAATTTGGCGTAATTGGGCAAATGTCAGCGAGAAGTTGGCAGAGGTGCTGAGTAAGATGGTGAGTTATCACTTTCGAGATAGATACCCTTCAGCAGTGGAGGCGTTGCAAGCACTGACACTACCACAGCCGCAACGACGACAACCACCGCCACCACCTGCACCGAAACCCCCGCAACCCACACCAAACTTGTCACGTCGTCGGACAATTCAAACTATAGGATGGACAGTTGCAGGAATTAGTTTAGCTCTTATTGGAGAGCGTTTGTTATCTTTGTTTAGTTCTGGAGAAAGCACTAATAAAACTCCGGTAACAAATGAACCTCTCACACAGACTCCGACCTCCTCTAATAGCTTACAAACTTTTCAATTTGAAACGGTGACGGTAGACGCACAGGGAAGAATTACCAACCGCCCCAAACGGGAGGCGAAATACTTTGTTGAAGACTTGGGGAATAGTGTCACCTTGGAAATGGTGCAGATACCAGGAGGAACCTTTACGATGGGTTCGCCAGCAGGGGAGGAGAAACGATACCCATCCGAAGGGCCGCAACATCTAGTAAAAGTACCTGGGTTCTTCATGGGGAAATATGAAATCACCCAGGCACAGTATCAAGCAATTATGGGGACGAATCCCTCCAATTTCAAAGGTGAGAAACGACCTGTAGAAAATGTGAGTTGGAATGATGCCGTAGAATTTTGTAAAAAATTGAGCCAGAAGACAGGAAAAACCTATAGGCTACCCAGCGAAGCCGAATGGGAATATGCCTGTCGTGCGGGAACGACTACACCGTTTTATTTTGGTGAAACAATTACTACTAATTTAGCAAACTATCAAGGGACAGATTTTACTTTCGGAAGTACAACGTACTCAGGTAATTACAGTAAGGGGCCAAAAGGTCAATATCGTAAGGAAACAACAGAAGTAGGCAGTTTTCCCCCCAACGCCTTTGGTTTATACGATATGCACGGCAATGTTTGGGAATGGTGTCAAGACTTTTATCATAAGAATTACAATGGCGCACCCACTGATGGCAGTGCATGGCTTAATGATAATGATAATAAAGCCCGTCTGCTGCGCGGTGGTTGTTGGCTCAACTCCCCAGATTTCTGTCGCAGCGCGTACCGCGTCAGGCTCGAAGCCGACCTCCGTGGCTACGTCTTCGGTTTTCGCGTCGTCGTAGTTTCCGCGTGAGGACTCCTTCCCCTTTGCTCTTTTGCACTTTTGCCCTTTACACTTCTTTACTTTTCACTCTTCTGCCGCAGGCGGATCAAAAATTTTTTTTTAAATTGAGCGGTCAAATTTGAATTTACTGTAAGCTTTTCTAAAAGGATTATAACTGGTAATACAACACATAATTCATATATGAATGAATTACCTATCATTCAAAAAACTTATGATTTAATCAAATGGTACGTTCCTATATTAAACCGTCTACCACGCGACCATAAATTTCTCTTGGGTAATAGAATTATAGAAGGATTATACGACCTTTTAGAAGGATTAATCAAAGATGTAGGTTGGGTTGAGGAACGAAACCCAACATTAGCCTTGAGTGTTGCAGTTGAAATGTTGGGTTGCGCTGCGCTTAACCAAACCTACTAGCGATAATTACTCTTTGCCGATATCAGCCTGAAATACAATTTCTTGCCCAGCACCCCATATGATGTCATACGTTCCCTGACGAACAGAACGATGAAAACTCGAATATTCCCAATCCTTTGGAGCTTTAACCAAACCATGTTTTACAGGATTGTAGTGAATATATTCAACATGATTCTTAAAATCTACCTCATCTCTAATAAAATGTTCCCAAAAACGACGTTGCCAAATAGCCCGCTCTTTTTTATTTTGCCGAGAGGTAGATAAGCTTTCTTGTGATAGGGTAATACATTGACGACTAAAATAGCTTTTAATCAAACGCCAACGGGTAGGAAAATTGCGATCGCCTTGTGGTAATGTCCAAATACAGTGCAGATGGTCGGGTAATAAAACAAAAGCATCAATGATAAATGGGTATTGTTGCATTACATAACGAAAAGCATTTCTCAATAAAGAGACGTTTGTAGGTAAACATAATAACCTTTGTCTGTTATGTGTAACGAGCGTAAAAAAGTAAGTACCACCCTCTACAGTGGCTCGGCGATATTGCATTTGTTTTAAAAATTTTTTGAAACTAAAATTAGTCTTATGTAGGTTGGGTTGCGCTACGCTTAACCCAACTTCTAGGCTGAAATAAAATGTTAAGTGATATTGAACAATTATAAAACCGAGTAAACACTTATTGACGTTGGGTTTCCTTACGTCAACCCAACCTACATTTTAAGCTACCAGACTGCATTCGAGTGCGTACAGAAAACTTACGTCGAGCGCGACGCAGATTAAGACAAATGCAAATTGATTATGCTCGTGGTAGGATTAATCGACAACAAATATCGCAAAGTTTACAAAGCTGGGTAGCACATTTAAAACATGGAAATACCCAGCGTTTGCGAAGAAAGATATTCGCTACTCTCGTATTTGCGAGAGAGTGAAGAAGGGACAGGCACTTCCGACTGCTGCGCGGTGGTTCTTGGAACAACAACCCAGAAAACTGTCGCAGTGCGAACCGCAACAGGAACGAAGCCGACAACCGTAACAACAACATCGGTTTTCGCGTCGTCCTAGTTTCCGCGTGAGCGCACCCAAAGATATCCTTGCTGATTTGGCAAAGCTGGAGGCGGAGATTCAGTAGGAGAGCAAGGACTTAGAAGAAGTATTGCGATAATAGATCGAGTTCAATGATGTTTTGAACTGAAGGTAAGGTGATTATGGCGATCGCATTAGATAAAGCTGCATCTGGAAAGATGACTCTTGAGGAGTTCTTTAATTATGACGATGGTACAGATGCAATGTATGAGTTTGAAGATGGGGAATTGTTTCTGATGCCAGCTGAGAGTGAGAGAAATCAACGAATTGCAATGTTTATCCTTGTTTGCTTCGTGCAATTAGGTATCTCATCTTCTCAGTTGCGGATGAAAACAGAAATTGTCACTACTGGTTCGCGGGTGCGCGTTCCTGATTTGGTGGTGTTTTCTGAGGAGTTGGCAACTGCGATGGAGGGTGCTAAACGATCTACGGTGATGCCAGAGATGCCACCCCCGTTATTGGTGGTTGAGGTGGTAAGTCCAAATCAGAGCAGTCGTGATTATCGCTATAAGCGATCTGAGTATGCGGCGCGGGGTATTGCTGAGTATTGGATCGTCGATCCGATACAAGAGCGAGTGACGGTTTTGGAATGGGTAGAGGGTTTCTATGAGGAGAAGGTGTATGTAGGGGATAGCGCGATCGCTTCGCTTGTATTTGCCGATCTCAAGTTGACTGCTGTTCAAGTTTTACAATGCCAATAAGTTGAGGAACGAAACCCAACATGCTTGCGATCGCACCAGAAAACAATGCCGAATTTCACTACATTCCATGCAAAAAGTTCCTTAACCACCTAATCGCCTCACTTGTTGTTTGCTCGTTTGCAATTTGGAGGCATTGCTGCACAACTTCTCTGACGTTAGGAAAATGGCTGCTTTCTGTAATTGCGTAACTTTCACCCTGTAATCTATAAACTAATAACTGCTTATTCTTTAATAGCCAAACCTCTGGCACTTTATAAGGGAAATAGTCATTAATATTGGTATAACTAGTAACATCTACCTCGATCGCTAAATCGGGTGGAGGGTCATTTTGCCAGTCGATACGGCTCTTACCTACTACGGCTCTCCAATTTTCAATATAGAAGCAAAAGTCAGGCTCAATACCGCTGACTTCTGGCAAGCTCATGGTAATGGGTGTAAATGAATCGTATCTTTGCTCTAAACGATCCAGCAAAACTTTAGCAATATCTGCCAGCAAGCTCGCATCTCTGCCATGCTCTGGTAGTGGTGCCATTAGCAAAATCTCTCCAAGTCGATATTTAATGCGAGGCGAGGCGCGATCGCCAAGTTGTTGACTCAGTACTTGATAGTCTTGCCAAGATCCCAACATCCTTACAACTGTGCCAGGTGACAACTCGATTCTTTGGGGTGTGATTACAGTATGCATATTTGCCTACCTTTAGAAACTCGGCTACACCAAAACGGTTGACTGAAGGATATTCGACTCAATTATCTCATCTTAATTGCTTTCATTCTGAATCAGAGTTAAAAGCCACCAATTACACTTTTAACTATTATGAACTTAACCAGATAGAGAAGAAAATATGTGCAGCGATCGCACATCAATTAAACTCATTTTGTATATATCTAGCTTAGAATGCTGGGTAAATAGGTCGATGCAATCTCTAATCTAATCATCATGACAGTAATTACTATTAACCTCAACCCCATCATCAAACTCACCGACGACCAATTTTATCAACTGTGTCGAAAGAACCCAGAAATCAAATTTGAGCGAAACGCCAACGGAGAATTAATTATCATGCCACCCACAGGAGGAGAAACTGGAAAGTATAATGCAGGATTGACAGCAGATTTCGTCATCTGGAATCGAAAATATAAACTTGGTGAGATATTCGACTCCTCTACCTGTTTCAAACTACCCAATGGCGCAAACCGTTCCCCTGATGTTGCTTGGATACGAAAAGATAGACGGGATGCACTTACGCCTGAACAAAAAGAAAAGTTTCCTCCCATTGCCCCAGATTTTGTTTTAGAGTTAATGTCTCCTAGCGACAGCTTGGAAGAAACTCAAGCCAAAATGCGAGAATATATGGATAATCAAATAAAGCTTGGCTGGTTAATTAATCGCCAAGCTGGTCAAGTTGAAATATATCGCCAAGACAAGCCAGTAGAAATTATAGAGTCTCCTCAAGAATTATCAGGAGAAGATACATTACCAGGTTTTGTTTTAGACTTGCAAATAGTTTGGGAATAACTTAATATTATTTGCTAGTTTTTGGTTGATTAATAGGAATCTCAATTATAAATTCTGCTCCTTGCCCAGGTGTCGAATTACAAGCTAATTTTCCACCATGTTTGTCTACCACAATCTGGTAACTAATAGATAACCCCAGTCCAGTACCTTTACCTACATCTTTGGTAGTAAAGAAAGGGTCAAATAGTTTTGAAAATATTTCTTTGGGGATACCCATAGCATTATCTGATATCCGGATTGCTATTCGGTTACTATTGATAACTTCAGTACGAATGTGAATGGTAGGATTGTCAGTTATTTTGCTAGTGGCAATTGATTCTTCTAAAGCATCAATAGCATTACTGAGAAGATTCATAAAAACCTGATTGAGTTGACCAGGGTAGCATTCTATGAGAGGAAGTTTGTTATATTCTTTAATGACCGAAATTTCTGGATGATTTGGTTTAGCTTTGAGGCGATTGTGTAAAATCATCAGAGTACTATCGAGTCCTTCATGGATATCTACCTGCTTGAATTCAGCCTCGTCAAGGCGGGAGAAATTTCGTAGGGACAGGACAATTTCACGAATGCGCTGGGTTCCTACCCGCATAGACTTAAGGAGTTTCACTAAGTCTTCCTTGAGAAAATCAAGTTCGATCGCAGCAATTACTGCTTGAATTTCGGCTGGAGGATAAGGAAAGTGTAATTGATACAGTTCTACCAGTTTCAACAAATCTTGGGCGTATTCACTAGCAGGAATAAGATTACCATGAATGAAGTTAATCGGGTTGTTTATTTCATGAGCAACACCTGCAACCATATTACCCAGTGAAGACATTTTCTCACTTTGGATTAGTTGAGTTTGAGTGCGTTGTAATTCAATTAAAGTATTTTCTAAGTCTTCCGCTTGTTGTTGCAAACGAAGTTCGGCTTGTTTGCGTTCGGTAATATCAGTTGATACACCAAGAATTTGCTTAACCTTTCCATCATTATTGCGACTGAATGGCGTTTCCCGAGTATAAAGCCAGCACCATTCACCATTCCCTCGCCTCACTCGATATTCATACTCACAAATATCGCCATCCTTGGCGGCAAGTAACCTTTGCAACTGAGTTGCTAGTTTTTCCTTTTCCTCTGGATGAGTAATAGTGGGAATCAGCTTGTCTCCCATCTGTTGAATTTCTTCAATAGAATAGCCGAGAAGAGTAATAATTTCTTGATTGGCGTAAACATTATGCTGTTCTTCTAGGTCAAAGATGTAGAGAATATTAGGAGAAGAATCGGCAATACGTTGAATGAAGTGCTGACTTTCTTGGAGTGCTTCTTCTGCTTTTTTACGTGCTGTAATATTTAAAGTTGTCCCTACCAGTCGATAAATTCGACCTTCACTATTTTTCAAGGGATTGATTGTAGTCAACCACCAAGTTTCTTTGTCATGAGCAGAGAAAGATTCCTCAAAGAAAACGCTTTTGCCTGACTTGATGCATTCCCTGTAGCGTTGGCGATAGTGATGTGCTATGTCAGGGGATAGTGCCTCTGTTATTGTTTTTCCTAAAAATGGTTCCAGAGGAATTGGACTAATTCTGAGGATAGCTGGATTGAAATTAATGTAACGAAACTCTGCCCCATCATCTAAAACATCTAGGACGTAAATGCCATAGTCTACACCTTCCCAGATGCTTTGCAAAAACTGTGTCTGGGCTTTGAGTTGTTGCTCTACTAGCTGGCGATCGCGCAACGCAGCTTGCTGTTTGCTAATATCAAATAAATAACCATACCAAATAACTTTACCTTCAGGTTGACCTTCTGGCCGGGAAATCGCCTTAACCCGTTTGTGCTGACCAGAGGGAGTTATTATCCCCCACTCATATTCATAGTTTTGCAGAGTTTGGGCTGAGCGAGCAATTGCTTGTTGAACATTTGGAATATCCTCAGGGTAAATATAGGCAAATGCGAGAGAAGCATCTTCTGCGATCTGTTCCGGTTCTAATCCTAAAATTTCTCGACATCCCGAAGAAACATAAGGAAAGGACATTGTGCCATCTGGTTGCAGATGAAATTCATAAAGCATCCCTGGCGCATTATCTGCCAGCCGCTTTAACCGTGCTTCGCTCTGACGCAGTGCTGCCGTGCGTTCTTCAACTTTAGCTTCTAACTCCTCATTCAGTCGTTTAAGTGCTGCTTCTGCCTGTTTACGAGCGGTAATTACTTCCGCAAATATGATGATTCCGCCAACTTCACCAGAGTCTTCGTACCAAGGATGTATCTCCCACTTCACCCAATCGATTGTTCCGTCTGCACGGGGAAAGGCATCTTCTTCACATTTCTCAACAGCTCCTGCCAAACAACGTTGATGGATTTCCCGCCAATGCTCTTGAATCTCCGGAAAAACCTCATAACAAGAGCGACCGATAATCTCTTCATCACCCAAGCCATAATTTTCTCTCCAGCGGCGACTCATCAGCAAGTAGCGCATCTGACGGTCAAATATAGCGATCGCAGCAGGCGTGTATTCTATAAACAAAGCCATCTGCTCTTGGCTAAATTTTAGGGTGTTTGAAGACTTCGCCTGCTCTAAACGGGCTACTACCTGACGCAGCTCTATCAGCTCTTGTTGAAGAGATTCATACGTATTTTTATCTACAGTAATGAGATTAGGAGCCATAGTTTCGGCATTTACTAGCTAGGTGTCTGAAGTTGAGTTTAGTATCTATGTTGCCCAATCTTAAGCCAACCAAATCAGTATTTTATGCTCAATTCCGCATCAAGCCTCAGATTCCTAACTTCTTTAAGAAGTCGGGAATCTTGTTGTTCACTTTATTGGCTCAAGAATTCACCTAATTGATGTTTAATTAATAGTCCTTTGAGGGTGGCATTTTCAGCTTTTAGTGCCGTATTCTCAGCTTCTAATTCACTGATTCTCTCTTTCAGCGCTTCCTTGGTTGTACCTTGTCTGTGAATTACCACTTCTTTATAAATTTCTAAGTTAGTATCTTCATTCATCCATCTTTGATACGTCTTAGTATGCTCTTGTACTGTATGTCCCATGTAATCAGCCATTGTCTTAATTGGGACTCTCAATCGATGACCACGCAGAGCATAGGCATGACGCAAATCATAAGGTCTAAAGCCGATATCAGAAGTTCTAAATTTGATATGAAGTTTCGCAGTTTTATTACTTAGTGTCCCTTCATTATATGGTAATCTAATATTCTTCAAATCAAATAATTCTATCCAATGAGGATGTAATGGAGGAATACCACAACTCCTTTCACCAGTCTTAGTACCTTCTGTCAAACTAGGATTTAAAGTAACTAAATGAAAGGTATTTAATGTATGTGTAAATGCTACTATATCCACAGCGAATAATTCATGAGGTCTTAACCCATAAGTTGCTAACATCCCATAAGCCCATTGCCATTGTTCGGGTTGTGTTAGATTCTCCTTACTAGCGTATGCTGATAAAGGCATCCCCATTTTAATAAATCCTTGGATAATTTCTTCATCTGAGGGAATTTTTCGGATGGTAGGATGAGGTTTGGGAGTCATATAAGCATAAATTGTCTTAAAATCATCAATCCCACAAAACTCACAAAACTTTTTTAGTTGCCATACCAAAAAAAACCTACCTGATGTATTAGCTTTAGTTTTTTCTAATGCTGCTGCCAACGATTGTGCAGATAATGGTACATCTTGAGGAAGTTTTTTGAGATGCCTCATATAATGAGTTTCCCAAGTACGTATTCCTTGCCGATTCTTTTCGTGGGTTTTCCAAAACTCCCGCTCATATTCCTGAATCAATTCACTGATGAGTTGCTCGGGTTTATTTTTATCTAATGCGCCTAAATTATGTGCTTGTTTACCGAGTAAATCTGGTGTCCACTGGAATTGCTTTGTCATTAATAATAAGTCTAATTCCCGCGCTTTCAATACAGCCATTTTTACTCCAGCATCATTAGCTACAAAACCGCATGAAATGGTGTACTGTTTATTAGGGCTGCCATGTTTTCCGACATCACCAGGTCTACAGGGAAACGTCCCTTGTAAAGCTATAGTTTTAGGACTAGTCAGCTTCAGTTTGACTTTGATTCTATCTAAACTTAATGCAGAATTAGCTTGCCCAATTGCGTGTTTTATCCTAAGATACTCACGCTCCATCTTGGCATTTTCATCTGATGCAGGTTGTTTAGGCTTCCACTGTTTCCATTTAGATGGTTCCCATTGGTCAATTGGTATACCATCCCACACTGATTTACGGATATCGTAAGTACTAGCTTCGCTGCTGGGCATAGGCTTTTTCTAAATTAGTTTTAAGTAATTTAACTTTAAGGCTGACAGCGCTTTTCCATTAATTAATTTTCCCTACCCTACTCCCCACTCTCTTGAGTTTGCAAAACTTCCCAATTTATGCGGAATTGATACCAGCGACACTGAAGTTGATAGCATAATTATGAGCAAGATTATGAATACCAGCAAAAGATATCTTTTACCATTTATTGTTGCGATCGCAGCCAGCCTCGGCAGTTGTAGTTCTAACCCTACTCCTCGTAATATTGCTAGTATTTCGCCAACACCCACCATTACACCCACACCCAATACATTATCTCCAACCCCAAGTCAAAGCCCTACCAAGGCTCAAATCAGAGCTAGCTCCAGCAATGTTGAGCCAGTAGCAACCACACCCGTCACGCCTGCTGCAACTACCCAAGCTGCCGCTAGCAAAACGGTCAACGTTACCCTATATGCAAGTGATGCCCAATGTCAAGAACTGATTCCTCAAAAAGTTTCAGTACCCGCTGAGGAACCTGTAAAAGGTGCAGTAGGTAAGATTATAGAGCAGCAAGATACAGGTGACTTTGGCTTTGCTGGTTATCGTGTTGGCGTGAAAAATGGCGTGGCAACAGTTGATTTGCGACTATCTCCGCAATCAAAGCGGCAATTAGCTTCTCTTTCTAGTTGCGAACAGTTTGCTTTGTTTGGCAGCCTCCGCAAAACTTTAACAAGTAACGCCCAATGGAATATTAAGGAAGTTCGCTTCACCGAACGAGGTCAGGAAATTGTGCTTTAGTCAGCAATCGTTGGGAACTCCTCACTCTCTACTCCCCACTCCCTTTAACTAAAAGCCACTGCTCAACCAACTCCGCCACAATATCGCTCATCTGTCGCTCCTGTGAAGCTGCGGCTGCCTTGAGTTGTCGATGCAATTGCTTAGGTAAATAGATTGTGGTACGGGTATAAGCCGGGTCGGTGCTTTTGCTTTGGGAAGTAGGTCGATCTTCAGTTGGCTGTGGCCGATCTCTTTGTTGACGACTGCGAGCTGCATCAATCAGCTCATCAAAACGGCTAGTTTTTTTCTTATTATTCAAAGTCAGCTCCTCCACATTTAATTTGCATACAGTCAGTAGTTTTTAGTTTTTAATTGCTTAATATTTCTTTTCCCACCCCTGCGTAGCATCGCCATGCAATTTGGGCGTAAGAGTCTTTGACAGCATTTACTGGCACACCTTCTAAAGCAGCCCGTTGGAATACAGCAAGCCGTCGAATTCCAGATTTAAACATAGGTAGTCCTGCTTGTTCTAGAGCAGTTCTAGCTTCTTCTCCTGCTTTATTTGGATTTGGCGGAATGATAGTTAGCAAAATTCGATAATTAGTCTTTAATTGTTTGAGTAAGTCAACCATTTGCAGTGTTGCAGCTAAAGCAACTGCATCCGGAGTCGTGGGAATGACCAACAAATCGCATCCTTTAGCAATAGTTTTTAGCTCATCTGAATCTGGTCGCGCTGGCGTATCAATTACTATATGCTCATAGAGTTTTACTAAATTTACCCCTTGTTTTTCATCAGCCACTTTGAATGGTAAACAACCTCGGTTTGACCAATCCAAAGCACTGCGGTTTAAGTCGCCGTCCACTAACAGAGTGTCAGCTTTGGTCTGAAGGTATGTAGCTAAGTGCAGTGCTGTCGTAGACTTAGCTACACCGCCTTTGAATGCCGCTACAGTGATAATCATTTTGGATTTAAACGCAAATAATGCCAAGATTCTACTACATGTTTAAACATCTGGATGTTTAGTTATATTTTGCATTTAAATGTTCAAACATCTAAATGTAATAAAAGCTTTGTATACAAATATTTAGCACTTATTTGTTTTATCTACTAATTATTTATATAAAAAGCAAATTAAGTAAAGTGAGTTATTAAAGCATTGAATACAACTAAGTACGATTCGTTAATTTTTATTAAGAAGTGTTATGGGGTCGATACTACTTTTTGACAATCTCA
The DNA here is from genome assembly GCF_034531165.2 of Dendronalium sp. ChiSLP03b. Taxonomy (NCBI): domain Bacteria; kingdom Bacillati; phylum Cyanobacteriota; class Cyanophyceae; order Nostocales; family Nostocaceae; genus Dendronalium; species Dendronalium sp. ChiSLP03b. Next base: position 45,686 of record NZ_JAVRBR020000071.1, read on the forward strand.
TTCCAAAAGAATTGAAAAGTTTACGCCGACTGGATTTTTTAATAAAATAATTTCATCAAAAGATTCGCAGAACTATAAATGGACTGGATTACCCTACTGCGATCGCTACAGTCTGATTTTATTAAAAGGTTAAAATCTGGTTGTCTGCTTCATTGTGAAACAGAAGGTCAATATAGTGAATTAACAATAATTTCTGGAGAGAGATTAAAAATACTACGGGACTTTTGCTGGGAAATGGCTGAGAAATATAAGCGTGTTTCGCCAGTCCGTGACGTTTTTATTAGTTACCTCAAAGGAAAACTGGGTGAAGAAGTTGTCAAAGAACGTTTAGCGGATTTTATTACAGAAGTCGATTATGAAAAAAGATTCGGCGGCGATGGCAAAATTGACTTTACACTAACTTCCGATCCCACAATTGGCATTGAAGTCAAATCTCGTCATGGCGCTATAGATAAAGTCAGATGGTCAATTAGTTCCGAAGAAGTTGAAAAAAATGCAGTTGTAGTCTGCGTTTTCATTCAAGAAGAGGTGAATGAAGCGCAATCAGAATATCACCTTTTCTTGGCAGGCTTTCTCCCGACACGAATGATTAAACTGAAAACTGGTAGAATCTCATTTGGGATAGATCAACTTTTGTATGGTGGCGGTTTATGGTGTTATTTAGAACAGTGTCAATCTTCTGTAAATTATAATTCTCCCAAACAAGAAACTGCAATTAACCAATATTATTCAAAGCCACAACCGCTATCTACACAGACTACGCATCAGTTAAATAAACCTTCATTATATTTTGCGGTTGATAAGCGTTTAAATTTTCATCAAGAAGATATAAATTATGCAAATTTAGGTGATGAATGCTTTGAAAAAGGACAATATGAAGCTGCGATCGCCAATTACAATCAAGCCTTAGAAGTTAACGCAAACGATACTTATGTATATTACAAAAGAGGTTTAACTTATTATCAATTAGGAAATTATGAAGCAGCGATCGCAGATTATTCGCAAGCAATACAGCTTAATCTTAAAGATGCTAAATCTTACAATAAAAGAGGTATGGCTCGTTATCAACTAGGAAATTATGAAGAAGCAATTGCAGATTACACTCAAGCTATCAGCATTAATCCAAATGTTGCCGTGGCTTATAAAAACCGTGCAGAAGCTCGTTCTCATGTAGGAGATAACCAAGGAGCGATTGAAGATTACACTCAAGCAATTCAAATTAATCCCCATTATGCCAACGCTCATAAAAATCGAGGAATTACTCGGTATTTATTAGGAGAACCACCAGGATCTCATCGTGCAATACAGATTAATCCTCATGATGCTGAAGCTTATAAAAATCGCGGTAATGCTCGCTCTGACTTAGGCGATTTTGAAGGTGCAATTGCAGATTATACTCAGGCAATACAGATTAATCCCAATTGCGTTGACACTTATTATAATCGTGGTAATGCTTACTATGAACTCGGAAATTTTGTAGGAGCAATTGAAGATTACACTCAAATAATTAAGATTAATCCTAATTATGGTGATGCTTATTATAATCGTGGTAGTGTCTACTTTGAACTTGGAGATAAGCAGGGGGCAATTGAAGACTTTCAAAGAGCATTGGATATTTACCGTAAACAAGGTAATTTAGAAGCCCTTAAAGATACAAGAGAAAGAATTTTAGATTTAGAAATAGAAGAATCATTAGATATTTTAAAATTTTAGTAAGTTAGTAGTATTTATTAATTAGTAAGTAGGTAGACATAATTAAATGTAAGAGGTCATTGCGAGGAACGAAGCAATCGCAAAGACTGGGATTGCTTCGTTCCTCGCAATGACAGAGCATATTATATTTTTTTAAGCTTATCTACTTACTAGCGATCGCACTATTTCATACTTAAGACTAAATACTTTGATACCTATAACCTGTATGATGATTGACTGGAATCCAAAGATAATTCCAGAGTAGATTAATGGTGTCAGAAAAAAATACCATTTATCTTCTTGATTATCTACAAAATTTAGGCTGTTTCACCAATTAACATCGGCTATGACTGTAAGAAAGTTGGCAGTAACCATACTATACAGTACCGTGCTGGGCTTACTCACCACAAGCAAAGCCCAAGCCGCTTCCTTCACTTTTAAAAAAATTGTAGATACCAATAGTTCCTTCCGCATTCCTGTTTATGAATTCAATTCCCCCGCCATTAACGATAAAGGAACGGTAGCCTTTAGTGGTGCTTATGAAAATGACAATAACAGTGGAATTGGTATCTTCACTAGTAACGGCAAAAAGATTACTACCATTGTTGATACCAACGGCACTAATGGTTCCTTTAGTTTTCTGGGTACTCCTTCCTTAAACAATTTCGGAACTGTGGCTTTTCAGGGTGAGCGTACACTGAATGATGTGTCAGGTGTTGGCTTCTTTACTGGCAATGGGAGGTCACTGACTACCGTTTACTTCGACGATAACGCTAAAGCTATTCTTGTATCGCGACCCTCAATCAACGACAAAGGAACAGTGGTCTTTACCGATAACGAATTTGGCAAGACCTATATTAATATCAATGGAAAAATTACCTTTATTGCCAACACAAATGGAGGTAATCCTTCAATCAACAATCAAGCAACAGTATCATTGATTCTGCCAGATAGAGGACTTGTGACTCGCAACGGTCAAGTAACTACTATCATCGCAGATACCAATAATTCATTTACCTCCCTCTCTGGCGATGGTTCTCCTATTAACAAACAAGGAAGTGTTGCCTTTCTAGCTAATTTAAAATCAGGAGACGAAGGCATTTTTACTGGCAATGGCGGGTCACTAAAGACCATTGCTGATACTAGGGATTCATTTGATGGCTTTGGTGCTTCTCCTGCTATTAATGATGACGGAAAAGTAGCCTTTTGGGCTTTTTTGAAATCTGGAGGCGAAGGCATTTTTACTGGGTCAGATTTAGTCAAAAATAAGGTCATTGCTACTGGCGACAACCTCTTTGGTTCCAAAGTGACAGGCATTGAATCCTTTGACCTTCAGGGGCTGAATAATCGCGGTCAAATTGCTTTTGCTGCTTCACTTGCTAATGGTACTCAAGGTATCTACGTCGCCACTCCTGAAAATGCTACCTCTGTTCCCGAACCTTCCTCTTGGCTTGGGTTAGTGGTTTTTGGTGTAGGTGCTACGTGGCTGCATTTGTACAAAAATAAGTAATATAGTGATTCTCGGTTGTGTTGATTACACGTTAGGGTGCAAGGCTTTGTGCCCTTTCATTACAAATTAGGAATTAGTATTAGTAGCTAGTTTAATAGAAAAGATTTTGCTATTAGTTTTGATAGTATTCTTATTGGGTTTAATTAAATATTTTTCACAATAATTTGATTAGTTGAATTAAAACTAATAATGCCTTGTTTTTCTAATTTACCCATCAATCGTGTAATTGTTACTCTAGTAGTGCAGCAAGCATTAGCAATATCTTCATGAGTGAAGCGAACACTCAAGCGAGTTCCATTTAAAACTGGTTCACCAATTTCCTGTTTCAAAAGTCGTAATAAATTATACAAGCGCTCTTTTACCCGTCGCCTTCCACAAATGGCTAAAAAAGATTCAGTCTGCTGTAACCGCTGCTTGATTTTTGGTAAAAGAGTATAACTCAGTGTTAGAGAAGCTGCTATCTCTACTACATGAATTGAGACTAACTCGATATCACAGACGGCTGTTGCTTGGTAATTGTTTAAAGAAGTTAAACTCGAGCCAAAAACCATTCCTGCTTTTGCTAACCCTACAAGCACTTCTTCACCCGTTTCACAAAATGTACTTAGTTTAACCAAACCCTGACAAACATATAAAATTTCTTGCGGGTTGAGCGGAATATTTTCACCTTTAGTATATTTATATTTATAGCGATCTTGGAGCAAGTTACTATTATTATCGACTAATGATGATTCTGTTTTGTAAGTTACAGGAATTTTACGCATTAACCAGCGTATAGATATTGCTTTACCCTGCTGATTGCGGACAATTGCCACTCTCAAATTTGCATTGAATGACTCGCCATGACGTTGCTGTAAGCGTATTACCAATTCTCTATCTTTGTCCGATTCGGATAGCCGATTAAGAAAACTGCGAAAATGGTGACGTTCTTCTAAAGGGATAAAGTTAACGAATGCTTTACCCACCATAAAAGGTTTTGAAAGGTTGAGTAATTTAGATGCGGCAAGATTAGCTTGTAAGATAATCCCTTTAGCATTAGTTATTAAATACCCATCTGGTGCTGACTCGAATAAATCTCGGTAGTGTTCGCGTTCTACTGTTAACACATTTTGCGTTTCTATTAGTTGTTCATTTTGCTGATACAGTTCATCCACTGCTAAATGCAAATTTCTTAAGTTACTCTGGATTTCCTTAAAAGCGTCTGGGAGCAGTTCTGGCGGAATCCAAGGCAGGATATTAGCAGTTTGGGATAAATCTGCTAAACGCTTGTGCAATACTTCTGTGCGTTGGAGAAATAGCTCTATGTTCATTTTAAATCTTCTTTCTAATAGGTTAAAGGTGTGAAAAAGTTACTTCGAGGGAATGTGACTCTTTTACGGTAGAAGAAGATAAGTCAAATATTGTTAATTTAGCTTATGTCGAGATATCTTCCTCAGTTAGCCAAATCATAGTTTCATAGCCGATCTGACCCATCTCTGGCTCAGGCCCCATAGGCATTTCTATCAAATAAACCCAGCGACTTGACTCTGGTCGATAGTTTTTGATGATACCTGCCCCACCAATAAATCCTACCATTTGACCCTGACTAAATTTAGGTACTGCCAAAATATTTAGATTCATGCCTCGTAATTCCTTTGATTAATAAAAAGTCTTTATCTATTTGCAAAAACAATACCTGCTAAGCGATAAAAGCAACAAGAAAATTCTTCCTTATCCAGCCTCAAGAGTTTACACAGCAAGAGGTTGCTCCCATCCGTCAATTTTGAGTTAGTCGAGTACTAATCTGTAAATAAACTAGAGAATGGAATCCTTTAACACTCAAGAAATACTCTTTTTACGCCAAATTTTGCTTCTATCTGCTGAAAATTTCAGGTTAGATAAAATATGATTAAATGTTAAGTTCGCTAGTGATAATGGATACAAATTATCTGTGCCAGGATTAGAGCATTACTGTAGAAATACAAGCTCAAGCTAGAAAAATGATCGTGGATGGTTTTGCCATATGAGTTATAAGCATAAATTTCTAGCTTGGTGTCTAATTAACATTAATTTAGAGAATTGGTATTACCTGGGCAAGATGATGGATTGATGACTCTCGTAATACTGTCAATAAAGTATTTTTATTTACAGCAAAAATACTGTTAAGTAAAATTTTTTACTCTGAGAGACATCCTCTGAGTCAAATGTTATGGTTCCTTCTTCCGACCAGACGTATAATTTGCAAACACACAAACCAAACATACTTAAAAACTTTTTGCGGCTACGTCAATTCTGGGTACTGCTAGCTGCGATCGCTTTTATTTGCTTTTGGACATACCAGATTGATATTACTTTGCCCAAAACGCCGAGTATTAACAAAACATATACACCCCTTATACAGTCTACAGCCCAGGAAATTGGTTCTTACGATGTACTAGGTAAGGTAGTTAAAAAAGATGTCGCAGCAAGTTTGCTTAAGACAGACACAGGCAAACAACTACTATCGGAAAATAATGGTGCTGTTGTAATTACTGAAGATTTAATCAAGCTTGGACGCGATGCTTTTTATACAGAAACCTTTGGAAATGAAATTTTCATCACTGATGTGACTGGTATTCTCAACGGCCCTTTGAATATCGGTAATTTGGCAAAAGCGATCGCTTCCCTTGGTGGCAAACATACAACAAATTTACAAGTAACTTTAGATAGAGATATGACTGTGGGAAATCGCACTTTCAAACAAGGCGATATCCTCAATACCGGACTTGATGTTCCCGCAGGTTCTCTATTCCCTTTGGGAGTTATTACCCGCATTAACCACGGCAAAATTCGTGTTGGCATTACCTGTGCAGCGTGCCATGCCGCTGTTGACCGAGGTAGCGGACGCATTTTAGAAGGCGCACCCAACAACGACCTGGATACTGGCTTAATTTTGGCATTAGCAAGTAACTCAGCAGCTTGGTTTCGGCAAACAGGTGCTAATCCCCTAACAATAGCTCCTAGCGGAACTACTTACATCAACGCCGATAATCAAGAAGCACGTCTACCAGATGCCAAAGCTTTAGAAGATGCTGTAGATGAAGCACTATTAGCTTGGCCTCCCGGTAACTTTGACTCCACAGGCGACAACAAAAACAATCCATCGCAAAATCCATCTTCCTACACCTTTGCAGCATATCCCTACGGCTGGAGTGGTAACGCCTCAATTGGTTGGTTTCACGGACTCACCACACTTAACAGCAACGTCCACGCGACAAACTCAGACTTAACAACGGGTGCTGATGCCAGTCAGCAGCTATTAGGCATTGATAAAGAGACTTATTTAGGCGTGATTCTGCAAAATTCTGCTAATTCAGCCTTTAGATTACCAGCAGGTGCTAAACCATCAGAATTTTTTGAGAAAATCGATCCTACTCCCGGGACACCTGCCATGAATGAGGTGATTAAAATGCCAGGATTTCCCAAGGGTTCACCGTTTATCCTAGACGGGTTAATGGCAAATTCACCAGGACAGCCAGTTGCAGCACAACTCAATGGCATGTCCGCGTTTCAAAATACTTTAGCACCGCCGCCACATCAGTCTACCAACTTAGAAGCCCTCAAGCGAGGAGCAGCAATTTTTACAAAAGCAGGGTGCATTGAATGCCACAGCGGACGGTATTTTACTAATAATCGCGTCATCGCTCAACAAGAAATTAAATCTCAGCCTTCACGGGCAAAAGCTCAAGCAGCTTTCGCTCGCAACTTCGTCAAGCCCCAAACTTATGCTAGTAACGTGTCCGTTCCACTGCCAAACAATCCTTTGGTGCTAGATGTGCCTACAGATATTACAGCACCAGAAGACTACAACCTTGCTTACGCTATCGGGAACTCAGGCGGTTACAAAGTACCTAGTTTAATCGGACTGCATGTTACCGCACCTTATCTACACGATGGTGGCGTTGCTGTTGGCAAAGAAGCACTGCAACAGGACACAAACGAATATACAGTAGCTCGACCAGACCAATTAGGTATTGTAGGCACACTATTAAATAATATTGCACCCGATCCTAGTGCTAGTCTGCGATCGCTTTTAGACCGCAACTTACGTCAACAAGTGATTGCAGCTAATCATGCTCAACCCGACTTGCAGAAATCGAATGTAGACGGTAGCGGCCATAATTACTGGGTGGATAAACAAGCTAGTTTTACTACTCAAGACCAGTCTGACTTAATAGAATTCCTTCTGTCTTTGGACGATAATCCAGAAATTCTACCCGCACAATCTCTTTAGAACTTCCAAATAATCAAGTATTCCAGTGTAATTGTTCCAGCTTCACAATCCACATTCATCGGTCAACAAATATCCCCTGCATTGCAAGCCATCTTTGAGCAGACCGCAAAAGCAGGGGTTTTTTTAAATTTTATTTGATTTAAAAAACTATTTAACAGAGACAGCATCAACATCAATAGTGTTTCCAGTGGAGGTAGAAGGCTCTGGCTGGTTGGGGTCTTGGCTGTCCACATTACCCTTGCGAGCTTTCCAACCTTCAATTACTAGTCCAGACACCTCAGAAACTAGTAGTGTCAAAAGGAACACATCATCTATCTGTCCCACAACAGGTATAAAGTCTGGGGCGATATCAAATGGGCTGACTAGATAGACTAGTGTTCCTAAAATAACCCACCAACGGTACTTCGGGTTACGAAGCAAATTGCGATACCAAGTGTAAAGTGATTGGACTGAGAATTTCATATTTTAGCCCTCCAATTACCTTTAATTTTGACAAATTATCCTACAAACTTCTGGTGGGAATAACCGCCCACGTTAGTCTGGAAGACGCTACTCGTAAAGAGTTAGTAGGCAGGAAGCAGAGGGGCAGGGTAAGTTAATTCTCCCTCATCTCGCCAATCTCTTGACTACTTGCTCAAATACCTAACCTGCGATTCGGCACAAGAGTATGGTAATTGTGCATTAATCTCTAGAATTAAAATGCTTTGGGATATTTGCTCTAAAAATGCAGGGAGGAAATTTAAAAAATGGATATTTTAGATCTGTTTTACAAGGGCGGGCCAGCGATGTGGCCTTTGCTTGTTCTGTCGATACTGTCTTTAAGTGTGATTTTCGAGCGTCTGTGGTTTTGGTTGCGAATTTTAACTCAGGAAAAGGAAATAGTCGATCGCGTTCTTGATGCTGCCCGTGATAATTGGGAAGTGGCTGCGGAAATTGCTAAACGGGCAACGGATCAGCCTATCGGGCGGTTTCTATATGCGCCTTTAAGCCTGCCTAATAGTGATGCAGAAACCTTTCGACTGGCGCTGGAGTCCACAGCGGAAGATGAATTAGCAGGGATGCGCCGGGGTGAAAAACTTTTAGAAGCTGTGATTGCTCTGGCTCCACTGTTGGGATTGTTAGGTACGGTTTTGGGTTTGATCCACTCTTTGCGGTCAATTCGGATTGGCGACTTGGGGACTGAATCCACAGCTGGAGTGACTACTGGTATTGGTGAATCCTTAATTAGTACGGCAACAGGGCTAATAGTTGCGATCGTTAGTTTGACATTTTACCGATTATTTCAAGGTTTTTTAGTTAACCAAGTCAAAGTTTTTCGGAAGGCAGGGAATGAAATGGAATTGCTTTATCTTCAGTCACCACCTGATTTCAACAATAGTACATCAGTCGTGCAAGAAGCTTCACGGGACAGCTTTAATCCTCCCCGCAAGCGAGGCAAAAGCACTTTTCCTGAACCTCCAGCACCCCCCAATGCTCCAGATTCATTAGAGTCATAGTCAACAATTTAGAACCTAAACTATGCGTAGAGTGAGACAATGAAAGTTAATCTACACACTCCAATTGAAGAACTACAAGTTCAAATTATTCCTTTAATTGATGTCGTTTTTTGTATCCTGACGTTTTTTCTGTTGGCGGCTTTGCAATTTACTCGCCAACAGGTAATTAATGTTGATTTGCCTAAAGCCAGCACAAGTACAGTTGCTGGTGCAACCTCACAGATCGGCAGTCAAATTGTAACTATTGACGCTGTTGGCAATACTTACATAGAAAAACAGCCCGTGAAAAGAGAAGATTTAGCACAGAGGTTAAGGAAGTATCTTGAAGAAAATCCTAATGGCGTTTTAGTGCTAAATGCATCACGTACATCTACTTACAACGATGTCATTGAGACTTTGGATTTAATGCGAGAAGTGGGAGGCGATCGCGTCTCTTTGGGAATTATACCTGGGCCATCGCAATTACCCACAAATTCACCTAACCTACCTACAAACCCCAATTTCCCAGTAAATCCTGGAGACATACCTAATACTGTTCCAATTCCCGGAATTAATCCACAAGGTGAGTTTAACCCCAACTTGCCTTCAAACCCTAATCAAATTCCCTTACCCACAACACCTAATCAACCACCAACAGGGCAAGGTGTTACTCCCATTGTTCCCAACACACAAGCACCTCAAGCGCCTAGAAAAACTAATCCTGCACCTCAAAGGTGAGATAGAAAAGGAGAGAGGCAGGGAGCAAGGGAAGATAAAACAACTGACAAATAACTCTTGTATAGACGCGATTAATAAGCCAGCGCATTGCGGGGTTCCCCCCGTTGTAGCGACTGGCGTCGCGTCTCTACTCAGCACTCCCTTCAAATTTTTCCTAAATCTAAAGATATAAGAAATAAATTCTGGTTAGATAAAAAAAACTGCTAATTTACAAATAATTGGTTGAGCTTCAAAGATTTTCCTATCAATAGACTGAGTGTACTGCCAATCGCCATTTGCGTTTCAGGGATTATGGCTAATGAATGAAATTGTAACGCTGTTAATTGTTTGGATAGTAACATCTATCAGCTTGTTAATTATTAGCAAGTTGCCCTTGGGAGTTGAAGTTGACAGTCCCCAAAAAGCCTTTTTATCTGCTGCAATACTGGGTATTGTTACGGCAATCGTAAGACCGATTTTACGCCTCGTATTTGTTGTACCTAATTTGCTGACATTTGACTTACTATCCAGCATTTTCACCTTCATGATTGCCGTTGTTTGTTTTAGTATTGCGGCTTGGTTGGTAGAAGGCTTTCGCCTGCGCTTCGGTATTTGGAGTGCTGTGCTAGGGGCATTTGCACTCACTTTGATCAACAGCTTGATCTACAAATTATTAGGTGTATAAAGTTAAGCATGATGAGAGATGAGTTATGAATTGTTAATAACTCATAACGGAACTTAAACATTTTTTGGAAAGAAAGAGGTCTCAAACCTATACAGGGTAAGGAAAATACACCAAATACTCAAAAACGCCTGAAACTCAGATATATCAAGAGACTAGACAAAACAATGTCAAAGTCTCTTTATATAGACATTTGAGTTATTTTTCTGGGTATTTTTTGTCTGAGTCCCACTAAACGGCAGTTGCTACAACGGGGAGGCAGCCGCGTTGGCGGGTTTCCCTCCGCACGGCACTGGCTTTGCAACGTACTGCCTCCTCCTGTACGGGCGCAAGGTTTTGCGCCTCTACTAACTCCTAAGTTTTCACTATTCGTTAGCAGTTGGGGGAGCAACTGAGGTTGTTGATTGTTGTTTGCGCTGTTCGCGTTTTTTGCGCTCCGCTGCAAGCATATCTGCCATAACTATAAGTGCTTGTGCCATCTTGTCTAGGTTCGAGAGGTACAACTCCAAATCCTTGTTGAGTTTCTCTTCTGACAGCTTTAAGCCAGCAGCGATAGTTTTCAACGCTTCAGTGCGTTGCTTTTCATCTTTGACTAATTCCGGATTTGACAACTCCAGCAACGAGAATAAACCAATTGCAAACAAGCGACTGTATTTAAAGTTAGGATTATTAGCGATCGCTTGCAGTTGTGCTTGCAAGTCAGGATCGCGATCGAGATTTGTGCTTTGGCTGAGCCACGCTGTTAAATCATTGGCAGATAAAGTTTTAGCCAAATTTTGTAGCCGTTCAGCTTCCTGTCGATAGCGTTGCGCTTCTTGCTCTACGGACTGACACAGGGCGTTAAAAATCGATTCCTTATCCCGTTCTGGTTGGTAGCCTTGCATGAAGAGGTCAAAGGACGTAACGACACCCAAGGCATAAATAGAATTGTAGGTAAAATCAACATTTACCGACAGCAGATGCATTTCCACCATCAGTTCTTCCACAACCCGACGATAAATTGTGTTAATCGGCCGAGTGTGAAGAGAGTAAAAAGTTCGCTTTGTATCAGAGACAGTACGGACGTTATTCACAAATAAAAAGAAAATGTTAAGGGCGACGTTATAATTATTCTCTCCCTTAAAGGCTACTTTGCCAAGTTCAGGTTTCCGAACACGAGCTACTCTTGAAGAGAACTCCAAAACATAGATTAGTCCTACTTCTAGTTGCTGAGCATTCGCAGTCAACCAAAAATGGCAATGGGATATTTTTTATTTTAAATTCTTTTAACTAGTAGTATGAGGGGTATGAACCCTCTTTTTTAGAGAGCTAAACAAAAATTATAATTTTTGCGATCGTGCATTGCATTTATGAGTTTTTTGCCCAATTTAATAATCCTAGGTGAGTACCTAGCTGGTGAATTTGATAATCGCGAACAAGCATTGGCAGAGCCTGTGTGGTACGTCAACCTGCGGATGTGGCAAAGACCAGTTGACTTGTTCCGAGAAGACAGTATTACCTTGTTTGCCGAACAAGCCAATATTACTAACTTAGACCGTCCATACCGCCAGAGAATTATGCGGTTAATCCCAAGTCAAAACTCTGGTTCAACCATGATTCAGTACTATATGCTTAAAGACCCAAGTGCCTTAAGTGGTGCAGGTCGTAATCCTGCTTTACTTAAGACACTGGCGATTGAGCAATTAGATTTACTACCAGGCTGCATTCTCACAGTTACTCAAGAGATATTAGCCCCCAATAGCTATAAGTTTGCTGCTACTCCACTACCAGAAACTCGTTGCAGCTTTACTTATCTTGGCAAGAGCGTACAAGTTTCCTTGGGGTTTGAAGCCACTACAGCAGAATTTCACAGCTATGACAAAGGAATTGACCCAGAAACTGGAAAAGCTACTTGGGGAGCGATTATCGGCCCTTATCGCTACACTAAGAGAGAACAGTACTCTCTATTTTAGATTTTGGATTCAACTGTAATCTAAAATCCAAAATTTAGCTGGCGATACTACGAGGTACACCTTCTAAAGCTTCCTCCTCTGTTTCAAAGATTTCAAATACCGTATCCATCATCGTAACTTCAAACACGAGTTTAGCTTCTGGATGTACATTGCAGATGCGGAAACTGCCCTTGACTTTATCAGCATCGCGCATACCAGCGACCAAAGACGTAAGACCCGAACTATCAATAAAATTAACCTGACCGAGATTTACAACTACATGGCGACTAAGTTTGGAAATACACTCTTGTAACTTCAGGCGAAATTGCCAAGCTGTGGTTATGTCTAGACGACCTGCTGGTGTCAAGACAATAACGGTATTACCGTCTTGGGTTGTATAGGTTGTTTGTTCTATCTGAATCACTAAGCCTCCCCGTGGCACTCGTCTTAAAATTGACTGCTGCTGGATTTAATCTTGGATTGGTAAGTCAATAGACTTGCTTTTTAGCAACTTTTACTTCCTCATACCCAGAATATCTTCCGGAGAGCTAGTAAATGAGATGACTCACCACTCACAAACTTATTCAGTGCTAACACTTGAGATTAACAAGCTACAGCTAAATTTGTCACCTTTTTTTGCTAGGTGCTTCCTTTTAGTAGTTTAACTCACCAAAATAGTGCTGAGTACCCTTATAAGTACTGAGTGAAGATTGGGGATTGAGGAGGCAGGGGGAGACAAGGGGGACAAGGGGAAGAATAATAAGGGACTTCCAACTAAAAAAATATCCCATCGCTTTGGTGAGCAGGGGAGGCAGTGCGTTGCGCGGGTTCCCCGCGTTGTAGCAACTGCCGTGAAGCAGGGGGAGCAGGGGAGGAAGAATCTCACAATCGTCTTCGCTCTTACAATTGAATAATTTAATTTCTGGAAGTCCCTAACTCCTGCCTTCTGGAGACAGTGCGTTGAAGCACTTGCTGTCTTCTCCCAAAGGGGAGACGCTGGCGCGAAGGGGATTTCCGTCGATAGCAAAGTGCTGTTAGCGCAGCGAAGCGCGACGTTAGGAGTGTCACCCGTACTGCTAAAGCAGAACCCGCAGGGTAGGGTCTTAGGGACTCCCCAAGTGGAGCAACTGTCGTCCTCTTACCTCCTGCCTCAGCACTATTGAGCAGGTGCCCAGTTTATCCAATCTTGAGGCTTGAGGAAGGTTTCATACAATTCGGCTTCTGGAGTATTGGGTTCTGGCTGATAACCGTATTCCCAGCGCACTAAGGGAGGTAAAGACATCAAAATAGATTCTGTTCGTCCGTTGGTTTGCAGACCAAAAATTGTGCCTCGGTCATAAACCAAGTTAAATTCTACATACCTACCGCGGCGGTAGAGTTGAAAATTCCGTTCGCGATCGCCATACTCGATCCCATGTCGTCTTTGTACAATTGGCACGTAAGCCGGCAAAAATGCCTTGCCACAGTCTTGAACAAAGGCAAATAAATCTTCCCAATTACGTTGCTCTGGTGCGCCCACTTGGTTGCTATAGATGGCTGCCTCTCCATTGGGGTTAGGGCCGCGATATAAATTACCCTGACCATCTTGGTAATCTAAAAACAGACCACCAATACCGCGTGTCTCACCCCGATGCTTGAGATAGAAATATTCATCACACCAACGCTTAAACACTGGATAATACTCTGGGTGGTGTTGGTCACAAGCCTGCTTTAGTGTTTTATGGAAATGGGCAGCATCTTCGGCAAAGGGGTAATAAGGTGTCAAATCAGCACCGCCACCAAACCACCATACTGGTCCTGCTTCAAAATAGCGGTAATTCAGGTGGACTGTGGGTGCATAAGGATTTCGCGGATGTAACACCAATGAAGTGCCTGTAGCATAAAAGCCGTGTCCGGCTGCTTCTGGGCGTTGGGCTAAAATTGATGCAGGCAGATGAGAACCCCAAACTTCAGAAAAATTTACACCTGCTTGTTCAAATATTGCACCATCACGCAGCACGCGCGATCGCCCTCCACCCCCTTCTGGACGTTCCCAACTATCTTCGTGAAACTTACCCACACTATCCAGTTCTCCCAAAGCTTGGGAAATTTCGTCTTGCAGTTGTTTCATAAACTGACTGACTCTAGCCTGAGCATCAGTTCCTGGTAAAGACTTGGATGGTACTGCTTCTACAGTGGGGGTGTGCGAGTTGGTCAACATAAGATTCCCAAACCTAAATTACAATTTCCAAAAAGCCACAAATTTTTAGTTTAAAAATTTGCGGGCAACACGAGCCAACAATCAGGCTCAATTTGCCCAACCTACTTTTTTCTTAATGGTCAAGCATTTACACAATTGATGGGCATGACTAGAGTTATTTTCCCTCAAATGCGTATAGGCTTGTATATTGACTGAGTTTTTTTTGAACTTCTTGATGGGATTCTGGTGTCAACGTCAGACTCTGGCGAATTAACTTACAAGCACTCTCTACTTTAAAGTATCAAGGTACGGACTGAACTGTTCAATGGTGTTCCACGAGTCGAGGTTTAAATTCAAGAGCGATCGCATTGTCCTCTATGCCTAATGGGGGCTTGCTATGCAGAGGGCAATTTAGATAAAGTGCAATCCAACAATACCAGAGTTAGCAGCAAGTGTGTAGCGAGGAGGATTAGGTAAATGCGAGGTTGGTTATCCAAATTCATCCACCGCAAACGTTGTCGGTTTTGCGCTTCTCTGGTACGAACGTATCGAGAAATTAGTTCTGCTTCTGTAGATGAACTCTGGCTGAAGGTGGTTGACTTAACAGACGTTTCCTGGCATCCACTGCTCAAAAGTACCAATGTTCCCTACGGATTAGTACCCAAACCTGGATTGATTTTTCAGGCGGTGACACGCTTTTCGCCGTTCCCCATCCAGATTTTCGTGGAGCGTGTCAATCCCAGAGAGATGCTGAGTATTCGAGTACTGGCGATTCCTGGTGTCGAGGAACGGATCACTTACCAAGTAGAATCCACAGTTTGTGGCACTTGCTTATCTTATTCTGTGACGCTGCGAGGTTGGTTGTCTCCACTGATTTGGTCATTGTCCCGTCCTTACGCAGATCGTGTAGCACGCTCCTTAGTTGAAGCAGTAGAAAAAGCCGCATTACAAGCTGTGTCAGGAAAGAAAAAATCTCTTAACGATAGTTGTTTTGATTTCTAAGGAATGGGGATAAGAGAGCAGGGGAGCCAGTCCGTTGCGAGCAGCGCTGCAAAGAGAAGTTGCCATAGCGTAGCGTTAGCGAGTCATCGAGCGTCGGAGGGTTTCCCTCCAAGCAAACTTCGGAGAGGGTTTCCCTCCACAGGCGACTGCGAGGTTACCTGCGTTATAGGAACTGGCGTGAAGCAGGGGGAGAAAAATTTTAAATGACCCCTGACTCATCCTTAATCCCCAATACCAAATCTATAATCCCTAAAGAAAGTTAAGATTTTATTAGATGATAATGAAAATTTTTTAAATTTCATTACGGCGGTAACAGTAAAAATACTAAGCTATCGCTCAGCTAATTTGCATCTGGTGACTAGCCAAGACGCACGTCGCGATGTCTTCTCTACCCTAGCCTGCGGCAAGCCGCTTTGCGTCTACGGGAACGCCTTTGGCGAACGAGATGCTGTGCGAACAACAACCCTACCTTCGGGTTCTGCTTTAGCAGTACGGAGGACGCATTTATTCATTTTTAATTTTGAATTATTTTATGTACAATGTCCTCGATTCCCGCTCTGTCTTAGAAGTGTTGCGACCAGTGCAAGACCCCGAACTCCGTAAGAGTCTGGTAGAACTGAATATGATTCGCAACGTCAAAATTGACGGCGGCAAGGTTAGCTTCACTTTGGTCTTGACTACACCTGCCTGTCCCTTACGTGAATTTATCGTTGAAGATTGTGAAAGGGCTGTTAAAAAACTACCAGGCGTTACAGATATCAGCGTAGAGGTGACAGCAGAAACACCCCAGCAAAAAAGCTTACCCGATCGCAGTGGCGTTCCTGGTGTCAAAAATATTTTGGCAGTTTCCAGCGGCAAAGGTGGTGTTGGTAAAAGTACAGTGGCTGTCAACGTAGCAGTGGCTCTAGCGCAAACGGGAGCTAAAGTTGGGTTGCTAGATGCCGATATTTACGGCCCCAACGATCCCACTATGCTAGGGCTGGCTGATGCTCAAATTGTCGTCCACTCCACAGAAAAAGGGGAAGTCCTGGAACCTGCCTTTAATCACGGTGTCAAATTAGTCTCAATGGGCTTTTTGATTGACCGAGATCAGCCAGTGATTTGGCGGGGCCCAATGCTCAATGGAGTGATTCGCCAGTTTCTCTATCAAGTGCAATGGGGAGAACTGGACTATTTGATTGTAGATATGCCACCAGGAACCGGAGATGCTCAGTTAACTTTAACCCAAGCAGTACCGATGTCAGGAGCAGTAATTGTCACTACACCGCAAAACGTAGCACTATTAGATTCACGGAAGGGATTGCGAATGTTCCAGCAACTGCATGTCCCGGTGTTGGGAATCGTAGAAAACATGAGCTACTTTATTCCCCCAGATATGCCAGATAAGCAATATGACATCTTTGGTTCTGGTGGTGGCTCGAAAACAGCCGCAGAGTTGGGAGTACCTTTACTAGGGTGCGTGCCGCTAGAGATTTCTACGAGAGTTGGTGGGGACAATGGCATACCTATAGTCGTAGCCGATCCCGATTCTGCTTCTGCAAAAGCATTAAAAGCGATCGCCCTTGCTATTGCTGGTAAAGTCTCAGTTGCAGCCCTGACATAATAAATTTTTAATTTTTGTCTGATTCCTGGGCAATAGCCTAGGAATACAGATTATTAATAGTCAAAATAAAGGCTGAGGTATAAAATTTTCATCCTATCCTGTGGCAAGTCGCTACGCATCTAAAGCTTTCATCCTTTAAACTTAAGACTTCTTGGTCAATAAATTTAATTTCTCAAAGCTAAAGTCTAACATCGCACAATGTTGTTAAAACGTTCGCTCCCCAAAATTCGTTGGAAGTATTGGGTTAAACCCTGGCAGCAAGTAGATTGGCTATTATTTTGTTTGCCTATTGGTGTCAGTATCTTTGGCGGCATCACAATCCTGAGTACAGAACTAAAGCAGCCAGTAACTGACTGGTGGTGGCACTGGTTAGTAGCTGGCATCGGTACTTTGATAGCGTTGTTTTTAGCTCGCTGCCGTTACGAAAATCTGATTCAGTGGCATTGGGTAACATACGCACTAACGAACCTCAGTCTGATTACCGTGATGCTGGCTGGTACTAGTGCCAAAGGGGCACAACGGTGGATTAGTATTGCTGGCTTCAACGTCCAACCCTCAGAATTTGCCAAAGTTGGGCTGATTATCACGTTAGCAGCCTTATTACATAAGCGTACCGCTGCTACCCTACCCAACTTTTGCCGCGCGTTGGCATTCACCGCTCTGCCCTGGCTATTAGTGTTTACTCAACCTGATTTGGCAACATCACTAGTATTTGGAGCAATAGTCTTAGGAATGTTGTACTGGGGAAATGCGAACCCAGGTTGGCTGATACTGTTGATTTCTCCTGTAATAGCCGCAATTTTGTTTGGTATATCCTGGCCTTTAGCAGAACCATTAGTAGTGTTCAAAGAAATAGCCCTAGGGCCGTTAGGGTTAATTTGGGCATTTGCGATGGGAATTGTAGGTTGGCAGACTCTTCCTTGGCGACGCTTTGGTATTAGTGGTATGGGCGCATGGATACTCAATATGCTCGGTGGTGAATTAGGCGTATTTGCTTGGAACCACATTTTAAAAGACTATCAAAAAGACCGACTAACGGTATTTCTTCGTCCCGGACACGACCTTTTAGGAGCCGGATATCACCAAAATCAATCTCGCATTGCCATTGGTGCTGGTGAAATTTGGGGATGGGGTCTATTCAAGGGGCCGATGACACAACTAAATTTCGTACCCGAACAGCATACAGACTTCATTTTCTCCGCAGTAGGTGAAGAATTTGGTTTTGTTGGTTGTTTGTTAGTATTGTTTGTCTTCTGCTTAATTTGCTTCCGTTTGTTACACATAGCTCAAACCGCCAAAGATAACTTTGGCTCATTGTTAGCGATTGGTGTTTTGTCGATGATTGTGTTCCAGGTGATTGTCAACGTTGGCATGACCGTTGGTTTAGCACCTGTGGCGGGAATTCCCTTACCTTGGATGAGTTACGGTCGTTCTGCGATGCTGACCAACTTCATTGCTTTAGGAATAGTAGAATCGGTAGCAAATTTTCGACAACGACAGAAGTATTATTTATGAGTCCTTTGTCATTGGTCATTAGCAAAGGACAAAGGATTAATGACTAATGACAAGTATTAAGCTATTAAAAGTAAACAAGCGAGGGTAAAAATCATGATTCTGCCTGGAGCAACTGTTCGCGTCAAGAATCCCGCAGATACCTATTATCGCTATGAAGGACTCGTGCAACGAGTAAGTGATGGCAAGGTAGCTGTACTGTTTGAAGGTGGAAACTGGGATAAATTAATTACCTTTCGCCTGTCAGAACTGGATCTCGTAGAAACCACAGCAGGACGTAAAAAAGCGAAATAGAACAAGAGTTAGTAGTCAGTAGTCAGTAGTTAGTAGCTGACAACTGACTACTGACCCTTACGGGTTCGCCAGTTACTCATGGGGGGGAACCCCCAAGACCGTACTGGCTCACAACTGACAAAGAACTAAGATGCGCCTTCCACTACCACAGTTTGCAAACAGCGATCGCCACCCCAACCACATTGCGGAGGTGATCGAAACTACTACTACTGAATTTTTGGCACAATGTTTGGAACCGGAAGACTTGAGCTTCCCCTCCATGCCACCTTTTGGTAGTTGGGTTTGTGCTGTGGATGAAGAGTCAGGCAATCAAGTTTATGCTGTAGTGTATTATGCCACAACCATGCCCGTAGATTCCGTGCATAGAGCAGTGGCTCTGGGGTTGTCATTGCAAGATTTGCGCGAGGAACAACCCCAGATATTTGCCATGCTTAAGACTGAATTTCGCGCGGCGATAGTCGGCTTTGAGCAAGCGTCTCTAACTCTAGGTGCTAACCAAAGAGTGTATCAGTATCTACCACCCCGCCCCCCGCAAATCCATCAAGCTGTTTATCGCTGCGAATCAGAAGCGATAATTAAATTCACTGAAGAACTCGATTTTTTGCGGACATTACTTTCCGTAAACAGTGCGCCAGTGGAATCCTTAACCGCAGCAGCTATTCGTGAAATTTATCAGTTACGCAAAGCTGACCGACAATGGCTAATTCAAGCAGGACGTACTCTGAGCGTACTGTTGAAAGATGACTACGATCGCTTACGGTTTATATTAAGTCAAATCCACCCGTAGGTAGTTAGTTCTTAGATGATTGCCTAGGTAGTGTAAGTTAAGATTTTTTTTACTTTTCGTCAGGGTGGCTTTTACAGTTATCTATATTAAATCGGACGATTGCCTCTGGGCTAATCGCAATTTCACCGTCGCCCCTTTAAATCCTACCTATGGAACGAATATCAGAAGTTCTTGCTCTGGAACAAACAGCCCAAGTTCTCGGCAAGGAACCAATTGTTCCCTTTGCTATTTTGCTGGTGGTTATCTTAGTTGTACCCATCCTGTTTGAGCGACTGAGACTACCAGTCTTCGTAGGTTTAATATTCTCAGGGGTAGTACTTGGACCATCAGGCTGGAATCTATTTCACACAGAATCACCGATATTTAGCCTGCTATCAGACATTGGCTTAATTTACTTAGTATTTGTCGCAGGTTTAGAAGTTGATATAGAGCGGTTTCGCCAAAGAAAAAAACGCTCTTTAGGATTTGGGCTTTTCAGCTTTAGTATCCCCATAGTTACAGGAACCTTAGCAGGACGAATTTTTGGCTTTGGTTGGAATACTTCCATCTTAATTGGCTCTTTGTCTGCTTCCTATACCCTTTTGGCGTACCCCATTCTTAATCGTTTG
The DNA here is from genome assembly GCF_034531165.2 of Dendronalium sp. ChiSLP03b. NCBI lineage: Bacteria > Bacillati > Cyanobacteriota > Cyanophyceae > Nostocales > Nostocaceae > Dendronalium > Dendronalium sp. ChiSLP03b. The sequence continues at coordinate 65,930 of NZ_JAVRBR020000071.1, forward strand.
GGAGTTGTCAATAATGAAGCTGTCACCATTACAATTGGAGCCACAATTTTTACCGATATTGGGGCGTTTCTAGTATTAGCCGTTTGTGTAGCAGCAACTCAAATTGTGCCATTCAGCTTGGTGAAGCTAATCATCTTGTTAACTTCATTAACTATTTACTCCATCATCATTTTAGTGGGTTTTGAATGGGCAGGTAAAGAATTTTTCCGGCGGTCAGGAGACGATGAAGGAAATAAATTTTTGTTTGTGTTGCTTGCTGTATTTCTCGCTGCTGTAGGCGCTCAATTCATAGGTATAGAAAAAATTGTTGGAGCTTTTTTAGCAGGTTTAGCAGTAAATGAAGCGGTAGGTGAGGGGCCAGTCAAAGAAAAGGTGGTGTTTGTTGGCAGTGTTCTATTTATTCCTATTTTCTTTGTTGACCTGGGCTTGCTGATCGATTTGTCTGCTTTTGTCCAAAATATTGGACTTCTCAAATTAACGTTCTTCATTGTAATCGGTTTAATTACCAGCAAATTCATAGCAGCTTTATTGGCGAAACTGGTTTACCGATATAACTGGCAAGAAATGCTAACAATGTGGTCGTTATCGCTACCTCAAGTGAGTACGACATTAGCAGCAACTTTAGTGGGATACCGAACTGGGTTACTGCCACTAGAAGTTTTAAACAGCATTATTATGCTAATGCTGCTGACATCAACTTTAGGACCATTGCTAACTAGTCAAATAGCCGTTACTTTGCCCTCTTCTCCAGTTCCAGAATCAGCATCCCCAACCCTACCCGAGCAGAAACCAGAAGAAACGCACAATGCTTTTACCATAGTGGTATCCGTCCAAAATCCTCAAACTCAGCAGTATTTAGTTGAAATGGCAGCATTATTGGCACTTCAGTCCAATGGCAAAATTGTACCGTTGGTCATCGCTACTGCTGGTATTCATATGGATGCACCACAGTTAGAAGCCTCTGTGCAAAAGAGTGAGCGCTTACTGGCAAAAGCCACAACCCAGAGTCGAGGCTTGGGAGTGCAAGCAGAACCATTATTGCGAATTGATGATGCTTTTGCTTCAGGAATTAGCAGGGCAGCTCGCGAACAAAAAGCGAGTTTAATTGTTATGGGTTGGGGTAAACGTACTGGTTTGAGAGCGCGTTTATTTGGCAATGTAATTGATAGTGTACTTTGGGCATCTCATTGTCCAGTAGCTGTGACACGTTTAGTAGACTCACCGAAAAAAATTCAGCGCATCTTAGTACCAGTAGAAAACTTAATGACACCGTCATTGCAGCCCGTGCAATTAGCTCAGATGCTAGCAGAGGCAAATCAAGCCCAAGTTACTGTACTGAATGTGTGCGATCGCCGCACTAGTTCTAGTAAAATCGCCTCCAAGCGATCGCAACTTTTTCTATTGATGTCTAAATTAGGTTTGCCAAATCCACCAGAAATTCAAATTATCGCTCATGAAAATGTTGCCCAAGCAATTTTGCAGGCAGCGCGATTATATGATTTAGTAGTTTTACCTTTTACACGTAATCGGACAAGTCCTGGTGGTTTAGCCATTAGTGATGTTACCACTCAATTAGCTAGACAACTTACTTGCTCTATTGTCATGCTCGGCGAACCGCAACGCACTCTAACAGGAACTCCACTAACGCGGGCTTCTAACACTACAGCTGTTGTGTGAGAAGAGTTAGTTGTCAGGCTCCCCCTAGGACTGTTTTAAATTTTGCTGTAACAAAACTTTATTTTGTTGAAGATTTGATGAATTCTCAGCTAAAAAATTACAATCCCAAGACGATGTTTGTTATTTTGCTAGATGAATTAACTAGCAGTAAGGTGCAATTTTAACAAAATTGCATACGTAAACAAACTACTAAATCAGAAAAGACCTTTCTAATTAGCGTTGTTCGTCATATATTTTTGTATCTCGGCTGGGTACTCTAAAAACAAGCTAAAAAGCTATTAGCAATATTCGTAAGTAACTGGGAAACTATGAGAATTTTGGTAACGGGTGGTGCTGGGTTTATTGGCTCCCATCTCATTGACCGACTTATACCCGAAGGGCATGAAGTAATTTGCTTAGATAATTTTTATACAGGTGATAAACGCAATATCCTCAAATGGATAAATCATCCTTATTTTGAACTCATCCGTCACGATATTACCGAACCAATTCGGTTAGAAGTCGATCAAATTTATCATCTAGCTTGTCCTGCTTCCCCAGTACATTACCAGTTCAATCCAGTTAAAACCGTTAAAACTAACGTGATTGGGACGCTGAATATGCTGGGTTTAGCTAAGCGTGTGAAAGCTAGATTTTTCTTAGCTTCAACCAGTGAAGTATACGGCGATCCCGAAGTTCATCCCCAAACTGAAGATTACAGGGGTAGTGTTAATCCCATTGGACTGCGTTCGTGCTACGACGAAGGCAAACGAGTTGCTGAGACTTTGGCATTTGATTATTACAGGCAAAATAAAGTCGATATTCGGGTTGCCAGAATATTTAACACCTACGGTCCCAGGATGTTAGAAAACGATGGTCGGGTAGTGAGTAACTTTATAGTTCAAGCCTTGCGAGGTAATCCTTTAACTGTGTACGGTGATGGTTCCCAAACACGCAGTTTTTGCTATGTTTCTGACCTAGTAGAAGGATTTATCCGCTTGATGAATAGCGATTACACAGGCCCGGTGAATCTGGGAAATCCTGGTGAATACACGATTTTACAATTGGCCCAAGCTGTGCAAAACATGGTGAATCCCGATGCACAGATTAAGTTTGAGCCACTACCTTCTGACGATCCGCGTCGTCGTCGTCCCGATATTACGAGGGCAAAGACTTGGTTAAATTGGGAACCTACCATTCCTCTGCAAGAGGGGTTAAAACTAACAATAGAAGATTTCCGCGATCGCATCAAAAGCGACATCAAGGATTTAGTCTCTTGAGCAGCGTTTAGCGCCGCTCTGAATTTGCGTGCAGGCTAACCCCATCTGTAGCCCGTACTTTTAGTAGCTGGGTTTTCCAGCACCGTATAAGTGTCATATTGACAACTTCTTTTTAAAGACTAACCCCAGAAAAGCAAGGAGTTAAACTAAATGCGTGTTTGCGTCATTGGTACTGGTTACGTTGGTTTGGTTACAGGCGCTTGCTTGGCTCATATTGGCCATGATGTAATTTGCATAGATAACAACGAAGAAAAAGTCAAGTTAATGAAATCTGGGCAGTCACCAATATTTGAGCCGGGACTCTCAGAAATAATGCAGTCTGCTATTCAAGCAGGGACAATTCAGTTCTCATCGGATCTCGCTGCTGGAGTTGCTCATGGCGAAATTCTATTTATTGCCGTGGGAACGCCTCCTTTGCCGACTGGTGAAAGTGATACCCGTTATGTCGAAGCCGTAGCTCGTGGCATAGGGGAAAATCTCAACGGTGGTTATAAGGTAATTGTGAATAAATCTACAGTACCCATTGGCTCAGGTGACTGGGTACGGATGATTGTTTTAGATGGAATTGCTGAACGCCAAAAAACACTTGTGCCTGCTGGTGGAATGTCAGTTGATGAGAAATTACCTGAAGTTGCAGCCCAATTTGATGTGGTTAGCAATCCAGAGTTTCTGCGTGAAGGTTCGGCAGTATATGATACATTTAATCCCGATCGCATTGTATTGGGTGGCAATAGTCAAAGAGCAGTCGGCTTAATGAAACAACTATATGCTCCAATTGTGGAGCGTAAATATGCTGAGAATCAATCTCTACCATCTGTACCAGTACTGGTAACAGACCTCAGTTCGGCAGAGATGATCAAATACGCTGCCAATGCTTTTTTGGCGACAAAGATTAGTTTTATTAACGAAGTTGCTAACATTTGCGATCGCGTTGGTGCTGATGTCACCCAAGTAGCAAAAGGCATTGGTCTAGACTCTCGCATTGGTAATAAATTCCTCAATGCTGGTATTGGCTGGGGTGGTTCCTGCTTCCCTAAAGATGTTGCTGCCCTAATTCATACAGCTGATGATTATGGCTATGAAGCCCAGTTGATGAAAGCCGCAGTTACAGTTAACGAACGCCAGCGTCTGATTGCTTTGGAAAAACTCCAGCAAGTATTAAAAATCCTCAAAGGTAAAACTGTTGGACTACTCGGTCTAACCTTCAAGCCTGACACCGATGATATGCGGGATGCTCCAGCACTCAACTTGATTGAGCAGTTGAATAGACTGGGAGCCAAAGTTAAAGCCTACGACCCCATTGTTTCACAAACAGGTCTGCGTCATGGTCTTTCCGGTGTACTAGTGGAAACTGATGCTGAACGGTTGGCTGATGGCTGTGATGCCTTGGTACTTGTAACCGAATGGCAGCAGTTTAGCACTCTGGATTACACCAAGATGGCCAAATTAATGAACCACCCCGTAATCATCGACGGTCGTAACTTCCTTGACCCCGAAACCATGGTAAGGGCTGGTTTCCAATATGTAGGTGTTGGACGATAGAAAATTAAGAATTAAAAATTAAATAAACAGAGTGCATTTGCTTTTTTAATTTTTAATTTCAATACTTAATCGTAGTACCGCTTAGATGTTTATAGGCGGTATTTTATTTGTGTGAATGAAACACATAAAGTTCGGAGAAATTCAATTGTTTATTACTCAGTTTCTACTCTTTTTCTGACAGTTTGAAGAGCAGGAGGAAGGGGCGTTCCCATTGCTTCTGTCAAATGTTGAGGAGGCTTTTTCAAAGCAGGCGATGTCTGACGACAAGCCGCTTCGCGTCTACGCAAATATTTACCTGTATGAATGGCTACTAATTTTCATAGAAACCATAAAGTCAATTGATTCCAATGTAAATACAAAATACCTTGACAGAAGATACTCTGAAACTAATTCACTGCAATCCCTTATTTTGTAAGTTATGCTCGATATGCTGCATTTGCTCAATTGTCTTTCCAGTAACTATCCCGTAAATGTCGGTATATATTTTTCCGTATTCACTCCCTTCTAAAGCCGACAGGATAATAAAGTCTTTGCGATCTAGTTCTGGTTTTATAGTTGCTAAAACAGATTCTAAAGATCCTGACATTCGGTAGTCACTGGAATATTTAGCTACTTCTTTTCCCAACCCTAATAAAGTATGGCGTTGCAAGCACAGTGGCGTTGAACCATTGACGCGGAAATTAGCATCGATTACATAAAGCTGTCCGTCTCGATTTTCTAACACGTCGAAACCAATAACGCCAAAATAGCCTTGTTGGTGAGCATACTGACCAATAGCGGCTATGATTTTATAGAACATGCTCATATCGGTTTTGCGGTAGTGAATTACTCCCCCTAAATAGTTGCCCTCTGAGGTGACAAGTTGATTTGTAGTGCCGATGAGCGTTATGTCTCCCGCCTTATTGACATAAAATTGTACGCAGTAGTTCTGCACAGCATTCTTGACGAACTCTGAGACAATAATTGTATCTAGCAACTTAATATCGAGATATTTTCTTAATTCTGCAAAACAAGAATTTAGAGTTTCGTTGCTATTAATAATATAAGTACCCTCTCCAGAAAGTCCGTGGGACGTTTTAATCAAATATGGAAATTGTGGTAACTGAATATCTTCGAGACCGACTCGCTGAAGATTGTAGGTTTCGTATTTTGGATGTGGCACTCCCAGTTCAGCTAGCGTAGCTTTACTAAGTAAGTGGTAATGGGTATCTGGATAGATGGCGTGTTTTTCTGTTTGCAGATTATCAAAGGGAAATAGAGTGATAATTTTGTCAAAGCGCTCGCTATTGCTAAGTTCATCTAGATAAAGCGATCTTTGCATCACCTCGATATTGATATAGCTAAAGCCAAAATGTTCTTGCCAGTAATTAAGCAGTAAGTTTGGCGGCGGACTCATGACAATTCCCGGAATGGCATCGCCTAACACAGCGAGATTTTTCCAAGGTTCTTTCTGGCAAATTTTATCGTATGAGGTTTTAGTGGCTTCCTCATTGCCGTCTTGAATAAAGTATTTTTTTGTGTTGGGGTAAGCAGACCAGCTAGCAGTCGCTGGGTAATTCAAAAGAAATGCATAACGTGCATCTGTAATGTCTTGAGCAAATAGTTCCGAAAAAGAACTTCCTTGAAAGTAATGAAAGTCGTATTTTGGGTTCATATCTAATTTGAATTCAACAAAACTCCTGAATTTATGTTTTTGTAGAGGCATTCATAGCCAGACTCTAATTAATCTGGGTGATTAAGGTTGTCTTGTTGAGCTTCGAGTTTTTCTACCCTGTTTTAGAAATTGTGTTTGCCAAGCGCCGCGAGAATCATCAGAAAAATCTGATTTTTGAGAGGAAGGTTGTGTCTGTTCAGCCACAGCCTTAATTAAAAATTGAAGCTAGAGATGAAAACCAAGCAGTTTTCAAAATTACTTTTAAAGAAGTTGCTGCTCAAGGCTTCATATATTTACTTCTTCAAGGGGCGACAAGCAAGTTAAAGTGCTTGCTGTATAAGCTTCATAGCTCTTAAACCTCGCTGATAATATGCCTGCTTATTGCGAATAGAACCGACCAGTTCCTCAACCCATGCTTGGCATGAATGCCAAGCAACTAT